>CAZSDE010000490.1:0-3122 GCA_964605435.1 uncultured Akkermansia sp. | reverse complement strand
TCATCGATGCCTTCGACGACGGCCGCATCCTCACCCCGGACGAAGCCTCCGCCTTCATCCTCGACTTCACCGGAGAACTCCCCGGAACCGATGCATGGCAGCCAGCCACCCCCCGCGCCATCATCCTCCGCATGCTCAATAACCTCGCCGCTTCCACCGACCCGGCCAGCGAACCCGCTCTCCTCCGCTACCTCCAGACCGCCCTCACCATCGACCCAGCCAGCCCCTCCCCCAGACTCCAGCGGCTCCTCCTGCACGCCCGATCCAACCGCCGCGAAGCCGCCCTCGCCGACATCAGCTGGTTCCTCGAACACCAACCCGAAGGCATCGACCTCGACCGACTCCGCGACCTCGCCGATTCCCTGCGCGACGCCCGCTGATGCAAAGGCACAACAACCCTAACTGGTAAGTTCAGCCGGGAATCAGACCAGCCGTCCCCACCGCAGAGCCCCCCCCGGAATCCCTCCGTCCTCTCAGGGCTTGGGCCGCTTCTGCAGAAACTGCTCCACCCAGCCGATGTTGTACCGCCCGGACTTGAAGTCCGAATTGTCAAGAATCGCATGCTGAAACGGAATCGTCGTCTTGATCCCCTCGATCTTGAACTCCATGAGCGCACGCTTCATGCGGGCAATCGCAATGTCCCGCGTGTTGCCCGTCACAATCAGCTTCGCAATCATCGAATCATAGTACGGCGGCACCTCGTACCCGGAATAAATGTGCGAATCAATCCGCACCCCGCGCCCGCCCGGCGCATAGTACTCCCGGATCTTTCCAGGAGACGGAGCGAAATTCGCATAGGGATCTTCCGCGTTGATCCGGCACTCGATGGCATGACCCCGCGGCACCCCCTTGCGCACATGCTCGGATAACGGCTGGCCCGCCGCCACCCGGATCTGCTCCTTGATCAGATCAACCCCATAGACTTCCTCAGTCACCGGATGCTCCACCTGGATCCGCGTGTTCATCTCCATGAAGTAAAAGTTCTCCTGGTCATCCACGAGATACTCGATCGTCCCCGCATTCACATACCCGATCTCTTCACACAGCTTCACGGAAGCCGCACACATCTTCTTCCGGAGCCGCTCACTGATGAAGGGCGAGGGGCATTCCTCGATGATCTTCTGATTCCGCCGCTGCAGGGAACAATCCCGCTCACCCAGAGCCACGACGTTCCCCTTCGCATCCCCAATCACCTGAATCTCAATGTGATGCGGATTAAGAATGAGCTTCTCCATGTACATGTCCCCATTCCCGAAACACTTCTCCGACTCAGCCTTCGCACTGGAAAATGCCGCGGAAATCGCCGCCTCATTGTGAACCGGACGCATGCCCCGCCCGCCGCCACCCGCCGCCGCCTTCAGCATCACCGGATAACCAATGGCCGCCGCCGCATCGAGCGCCTCGCGGTCCGTCCGCAGAATTCCATCCGTCCCAGGGATGATCGGAACCTTGAACCGCTTCGCCGTCGCCCGCGCCATGTTCTTGTCCCCCATCATCTCAATCACCTCCGCACTGGGCCCGATGAACTTGATCTTGCAGCTCTCGCAGATCCTCGCAAATTTCGCATTCTCCGACAGAAAACCATACCCCGGATGAATCGCATCCACGTTGGCTATCTCCGCAGCCGCAATGATCCGGTCGATCATCAGATAACTCATCGAACTCGGCCCCGGCCCAATGCAGATGGCGTCATCCGCAAGCTGCACATGCATCGAACGCTCGTCCGCCTTCGAATAAACCGCCACCGTCCGGATTCCCAGTTCCTTGCAGGCCCGTATCACCCGCAGCGCAATCTCACCACGGTTCGCAATCAGGATTTTGTTGATCATGGTCGCGCGGAAATCAGGCCGGCTGAATCTCAAAAAGCGGGCTGTCAAACTGCACCGCCGACGCGTCATCCACCATGATGCGCGTGATCACTCCGCTCTTCTCGGCCTTGATCTCGTTCATCACCTTCATCGCCTCAATGATGCAAACCGTGGTGTTCTCATCGACCGTATCGCCAATGCTCACAAACACCTTTTCTCCCGGCCCTGGCGACCGGTAGAAGGTCCCCACCATCGGTGAAGTGATGAACGTTCCCGCAGAAGCCACCGCAGCGGCCGGTTCCGCCGCTTTGGCCACCGCTGGGGCCGCCGGTGCCGCCACCACCGGGGCTGCTGCCGCCACTGGAGCAACCGGAGCCGCGTCGAAATCGACACCTTTCCGGAGCTTGATCTTAAATCCTTCCCGCTCAAGTGAGAAGAGCGACAGGTCGTTGCGCTTCATCAACTCGATGATCTGTCTGATTTCTTTGAGGTCCAAGGCGTTGGCAGGGTATGTGGTTCAGGGGTGGCACTCAGAGGCATCCGCATGCCTCAGCAGCAGGCTCCATGCCCGTGGTCGGCCGGAAACAGCCAGAACGTAGGTTCTTTGCCTCCGGCGTCAACCACGGGATGATACGTTCAATCCCTGCCGGCGGGAACCAGCATGAATCACACGTCACAAATCCGCACCGCTTCACTCAGAGAAGCCAGAGGATCCTTGCCCCGCGGAATGAACTCCTGCCCGACATACCCCCGGTAGCCACTCTCGGCAATCGCCCGCATGATCGGGGGATAATTGATTTCCTGCTGATCATCAAGCTCATGCCGTCCAGGATTGCCTGCGGTATGAATGTGCCCGACATACGGGGCACACTCCCGGTACCGCCGGATCACATCGCCGTCCATGATCTGCACGTGATAGATGTCGAAAAGCATCTTCATCCTCTCGCTCCCGATCTCCCGGCAGATGTCCAGAGCCACGCCAATCCGGTCGCACCAGTAGTCCGGATGCCCCTTCATTTCCTCGGCAACCCGGCTGTTCAGCATCTCAAGGCAAACGGTCACTTTCTTCTCCTCGGCATACGGCACGATCTTCCGCAATCCAGCAACCATGTTCCGCCTCGCCTCCGCATCCTCCAAACCTCTCCGGAACCCGGAAAAGGTAATCACACTGGGTACCCCATGCTCCGCTGCCGCATCAATGCTCTTCCGCAAAACGGCCACGCATTCCTCATGCTCTTCCTCATGCGCAAATCCCTTCGCAAAGCCATGACTCCCCCCGATCGCACAACTCAGCCCGTGCTTCTTCAGCACTGG
>CAZSDE010000489.1:0-3125 GCA_964605435.1 uncultured Akkermansia sp. | reverse complement strand
GCCTCCGGGCCGAGCGCGACAAATACCGGGAACGGGCGGAAGCCAGCCGCCGGAGCAAGCAGTCGCCGTGAAGCCGAACGGTCCCTGCGATGTCTTCGATTTCGGCGTGATCGATGAAAATGCCGACTGGATTGTCGTGGACAAGCCCGCTCCGCTGCAGGTGCATCCCTCGAAACCCGGCGGGCCACCGACCCTGTGGCACGGGCTGCGCGCCCTGCTCGCCTGCGATCTCGTGGACGGCGACCACCTTTCCATCATCAACCGGCTCGATCGCGAAACAAACGGACTGACCATCGTGGCGAAGCGCCGGGAAGCGGCCCGGCGCCTGCACAAGGCCATGATGCGGCGCCAGATTCACAAGGAATACACCGCCATCGTCTGGGGCTGGCCCGACTGGGATGCCCTCGAAATCGATGCCCCCATCCTGCGCCGGGGCGATGTCATGGATTCGGACATCTACCTGATGCAGGCCGTGCATCCCGATGGGGCCGCGTGCCGGACTTCCTGCCGGGTCGTGCGGCGCTTTGCCCGCGAAACCACCAATGGCGGGCGCTTCAGCATCATCGCGGCGACCCCTCACACCGGAAGAATGCACCAGATCCGCGTCCATCTCGCCCACGCCGGCTTCCCGCTGGTCGGTGACAAACTCTATGGTCCGTCCCCCCAGTGGTACCTGCGGCAGATCGAACACGGCTGGACCCCGGAAGCCACCGCCGCCCTTCTCCTCCCGCGCCACGCCCTCCATTCCTCCTTCCTCGCCCTCGCCGATGAGGAACACGTCATCGCATGGCACGCCCCACTCCCGCCCGACCTCTCAGGATTCGCTGGATTCACAGGATCCTGCCCAACGGGCGCACCACAGGGCGTCCCATCCTGAAAACGTGGAGAGGCTGTCGCCAGAGGCTCCGGGATCGCCCGCAGGATCCCCGTAAATACTGTAAAAACCGGAAGGGGAGAAACCCTGCGGATCCTTGATTTATCAAGCCTTTGAGCCGCTTGTGAAAAATTTCACAAATAGGCCTTGCGCCCGTTGCGCCGCTGGCATAAAACCGCCGCACTTTCCCCGGAATGATGTGTGGTGCTCCCCGTACCCGTCTTCCGGCGATTTCCTTTCTGAGTCATGACGGCTGAACCTGCCTTCCTTGCTTCCTTTATTTCGGTACTCTCTGAACCCGCTGCGGCCCACGGGGCAGACGCCCATGGGGGTGGACACGGCGCTCATCACGGGGTCGATGCCGCCGCCAAGCCGCTCATTGGTGATTCTTCGATTCTTTCCTACTTTACGAATTCGCTGTTTGTCGGGTTGCTGGTGGTTGGACTGATTCTGTGGTTCCTGCGTGGAGCCATGAAGAATGCGCAATCGGTTCCGGGCAAGAAGCAGAACTTCGTGGAACTGGTCATCGAATTCCTCTACCAGCAGGTCGAGAACATCGTGGGACCGAAGATTGCTCCGAAGGCTTTCCCGCTGCTCGCCACGATTTTCCTTTTTGTGACGGTCTCGAACTGGTTCGGTCTGCTCCCCGGGGTGGGCTCGATTTTCCTGCTCGGCAAGGACCACAGCGCGGTTCCGCTCCTCCGTCCGGCCACGGCGGACATGAACATGACCATCGCGATCGCCCTCATTTCGCTGGTCGTCTGGTTCGTCATCACTATCAAGGAACTGGGCGTCGGTGGATTCATTCACCACACCTTCGGTCCGAAGGGGGGACTCAAGGGAGCGCTCAAGTACGGACTCATGCCGATCTTCATCATTGTCGGTGTGATCGAAGTCATTTCGATTCTCTTCCGTCCCATGACGCTTTCGCTGCGGTTGTACGGAAACGTCTTTGCCGGAGAAAATCTGCTGCACACCATGGCGACGCTCGTGCAGACCGGGATTCCCGTCATTGATTTCACCTGCAGTGTGCTCCTGCGCATTCCCTTCTTCTTCCTCGAAATCCTCGTCGGCGTTCTTCAAGGCATGGTCTTTGCCCTGCTGAATGCCGTCTTCATCAAGCTCTCGACCACTCATGACGAAGAGCATGGGGACGAAGCCCATCATTGATTCTCAGACACTTCTGCTGCCGGGACCGTGGCCCGTCTGCGGGCGGCAGCACGCCACACAAAAACCAACCATAGCAAAGACAATACCATGACAATGGACCTCATCTCCATGCTGCAGGAAGCTGCCGCCAATGCCACCGAAGTCGCCAAGGCTTCCAATCTGAACGGTTCCTTCACCCTCGGGGTCGCGGGTGCCGGCGCAGGCATCGGCATCGGTCTGACCGGCTTCGCCGCCGCCCAGGCGGTCGGCCGCAACCCCGGAGCCTTCGGCAACATTCTCGTCATCGCCATTATCGGCATGGCGCTCGCCGAAGCTATCGCGATTTACGCCTTCATTCTCGCTCTCCAGGGCCGCTAATCCTTTTCCGCCGCGAACCGGCAGCCGCGCGGGCGGCTGTCGGTTCCGGCCGCTTTCCTCCGCACGATTTTTCCCGCACCCTTTTCTTCCGCCTTCCCGGCTGCTCTTCCCATGGTTGAGATCCTTCACAAACTCGGCATCGACACTCCGAACATCATCGCGCAGATGCTTGTGTTCGGCATCGTCTACGCGATCCTTTCCAAGTACGCCTTTGGACCGGTCACGGCCCTCCTCGAGGAACGCCGCCGCCGCATCGCCGAGGGCGAAGACAACCTCAAGAAGATCCGCGAAAACCTCGCGAGTTCCGAATCGCAGGCCGCCGACATCGTCGCCAAGGCCAATACCGAGGCTGACCGCATGATCCGCGAAGCCCGGGAAGCCGCGGCTTCCGCAGGCGAAGCCGAGCGCCAGAAAGCCGTGGCCGAAGCCGGCAGCATCGTCGCCAAGGCGCGCGAAGCCAGCGAAATGGAACGCAACCGCATCCTTGGCGACCTCAAGCGCGACTTCAGCCGACTCGTGCTTGACGCCACCGCGAAGGCGACCGGCAAGGTGCTCACTCCCGAGGACCACGCCCGCCTCAATCGTGATTCCCTTTCCCAGATTGCCAACAACTGAGCGGTTCGTTCCGTTCACGTTTCCGACACGCGATGAAAGTCAGTAAAGAAGCTCTCCGCACGGCCCGCCAGCTGCTCGAGCCGGCCGACGTAGTAGTCACACGCCTCAA
>CAZSDE010000488.1:0-3132 GCA_964605435.1 uncultured Akkermansia sp. | reverse complement strand
CCACGCTCAGTCTTTGAGACTTTCAAGGAGAGTTTTGGAAGGTAGCTCGCCAAACAAGCGACGGTAATCGTTAGCAAAGCGACCGAGATGCCAGAACCCGTATTTAGCCGCAACCTGAGTGACACTAGTGCATTCCTGCTTTGGAGTTCGAAGTAGTGCTCGAACCTGGTGCAATCTACGAATAGTAAGATAACGGTTTGGGGGGACACCGAAGTAGTCTAGAAAAATGCCCCGAAGTGACCGTTCCGAAATCCCGCTTTCAAGAACTAGATCATCAATCGACAGGATCTCTCCTTTATCCCTATTGAGCAACTCCAGCACGGCGTTCAGAACGCGACGACGACTTATCTGGGGACGACCTAATTTCAAATTCGGCGTGGGCCGCTGATTTCGGATGAGTTTGAACTCCTCTAAAACTTCGTCCTGGATGGTCCTCTGTATTTCAGGTAGTACTGGCAGATTCGATTCGATCCGAAAAAACTCGTACAGCTGACTAAGCATACGGCAAATTCGTGACATTTCCTCGGAGCCGACATCTATGACGCGCGAGTCCATTTTTCGACAAAACGCACCTTCGTCGCTGTTGCCATCGGGAAGCTCCAAGTCAAAAGGCACGAAGATAGAACACCAGTCATGCGGTGTACTCGAGGCGATATTCAGTTGCCCGCCTGGAGCCAGAAGCAAGATACGCGAGTTGCCTAAAGGCTGTCCATTGCCGTGTTGCTGACCGCTCATCGGAACGAATACAGTATGCCCTCCTTGGTGGACGGCACCCTCTGCAATGATCCCACTACCCTCCTTGCCAAACTGTAGCTGAATTTTTGCGACTGTCTGGGTAGCAATTTCCCAATGAGCACGATCGAGGCGAGGAAGCATCAGTCGCAGGTCGGCGTGGATGACTGACTCGGCATAGGATTCAAAATGACTGAAAAGCGTTTGCTGCATGGGATCTACTGGGGAAGCTGCTATGTAACGGATGATCTTCTTAGGACTATGCTACAAAAAACGAGGCCGCGATCTTTCGGTACTGCGGTGGAAAAAGCGGAAAAACCGACTTTTTGCCGAAAACGGATTTCGCTACTCAACTGGTGGGCATTAGTCTACAAAATGGTTTATCGAGTCGATTTTCGGAAATTCAAGCCTCCAAAGAATCCCTGCGATAGTCCTGGCAAACGACGTTTTTAGCCCGGGCATCGTGGAGCGGCTGTTGGGGTTGTTGGCGTGGCGGTCAATCCTGGATCACTCAACTTCAATTTTACGGGAGAATCACATGAGATTACTTGCGGGATGGTCAAATATTTTGACCGCGATCCTTTCACTCTTTGCGCTGGTTGGAACCGCGGACATTGCGACGGCACAGCAGCAGAAAAAGAAACCCAATATCCTTGTCCTTTGGGGCGATGACATTGGTTACTGGAATGTGAGTGCCTACAACCAAGGGATGATGCGCTACAAGACTCCCAATATCGATCGCATTGCAAAACAAGGTGCACTTTTTACCGACTGGTATGGTCAACAAAGTTGCACAGCCGGAAGAGCTTGTTTTATCACCGGTCAATCTGGTTTTCGAACTGGTCTTCTGAAAGTAGGCCTTCCCGGAGCGAAGGAAGGGCTTCAGGCTCGGGATGTAACCATTGCCGAGTTGTTGAAGGCACAAGGTTACTCGACGGCACAGTTCGGGAAGAATCACCTTGGAGATGCCGACAGCACACTCCCCACCGCTCATGGCTTCGACGAATTCATGGGTTCTCTTTATCACCTCAATGCAGAACAGGAACCTGAGAATCCGGATTATTTCAAAGATCCGGCACTCAGAAAAAAATACGGGACACGTGGTGTCATCCATTCGTGGGCCAACCCAGATGGAACGCAGAAAATTGAAAGCACGGGACCCTTGAATATCGAGCGGATGAAAACCGTAGATGAGGAGTTTACCAAGGCGACTCTGGACTACCTCGAAAAAGCGTCCAAGTCCGACAAGCCGTTCTTTCTTTGGTGGAACTCTACTCGATGTCACATTTTCACGCACCTTAAAGAGGAAAGTAAAGGCAAGTCTGGATTGACGCCATACATCGACGGCATGATCGAACACGATGCGATGGTTGGCCAAATCCTCGATAAACTCAAGGAACTCGGCCTCGATGAAAACACAATTGTGATGTATTCAACCGATAACGGAGCTGAAAAGTTTTCGTGGCCGGATGGAGGTGCTTCCCCATTCCGCGGCGAAAAAAATGAGAACTGGGAAGGTGGTTATCGAGTCCCTTGTGCGATTCGATGGCCTGGTGTGATTGAGCCTGGAACGGTCAATAATGACATCTTTTCCCATGAGGACATGTTGCCGACACTCATGGCTGCGGTGGGTGTTCCAGACGTTAAGGAACAACTACTAAAAGGCATGAAAGTCGGTAACAAGACTTTCAAAGTTCACCTTGATGGCTACAACATCATGGACACTCTCGCAGGGAAAGCTCCTAACCCACGGCACGAGTTCTTTTACTGGAACGACGATGGGTCTCTGGTGGGATTGCGTTACGATGACTGGAAGATTGTTTTTCAAGAGCAACGTGCGCATGGTTTTGATGTTTGGCAAGAGCCATTCGTCCCGTTGCGATTACCCAAGATATTCAATTTGCGTTCAGACCCTTTTGAAGAAGCCGATCACATCGCTATGGATTATTCGCATTGGCGGATCGACCGTACCTTCCTGCTGGTACCTGCTCAAGAATATATCGCAAAGTACATTGCCACATTTGCGGAATTCCCTCCAAGTCAGAAGGTCGGTAGCTTTAGCTTAGATCAGGTTTTGGAAAAGCTATCTAACGCTCAAACAGGTGGAAAGTAAAACGCTGGCTCTAAGAAGGTAGATTATCAAGAAGGGCGGTCCTTTTGGGATCGCTCTTCTTTTTTTGCAACCTCCGGCACCGCAAGATAGCCTTAAAAAACCAGTATGAGATCTCAGAGAATGGCTCAGTGGCTTATTTATTAGATGAAGTAGGGGGTTTTGCTCCTCCGAAGACCGAGTGGGCCCAATGTGTTGGTATATGCGAACAGCATCGGCAAAGCCTGCCCGTTGCAGGGCACCCTCCCCACACCACTTATTACTCACCCCTCCACCATCACCTTCTGCAC
>CAZSDE010000487.1:0-3158 GCA_964605435.1 uncultured Akkermansia sp. | reverse complement strand
ACAGCACCCAGGACGCCGGCGAACCCGGACTCTCCGGAGTCACTGTCTCCCTCTACGAGGATGAAAACGGCGACGGACTCATCGATCCCACCACCGATGCCCTCATTGCAACGGACGTAACCGATGCCTCCGGAGTCTACGGTTTCCCGAACCTCCCTGCCGCCAAGTACCTCGTCCTTGTCGATCCGGCAGGCCTCCCGGCCAACGCGGAACAGACGCAGGACTACGACGGCGTCGCCGACAACTCCGCTAAGGTGGAAATCACCACGGCTTCCATCAGCACCGTCGACTTCGGATACGTCACCGACGGCACCGGCAGCATCGGCAACAAGGTGTTCGTCGATACCAGCGCCGACGGCATCCACGACGCCTATGAAGTCGGCATCCCCTCCATTACGGTCCGACTCTACTACGATTCCACCGGCGATGGCATCCTCGACGCCAATGACGTCCTCGTCGCAGAGACATCGACCGACGCGGATGGCAACTACCTGTTCTCCGGTCTCCCGCCCGCCAACTACCTCGTCGATGTCGATGCCGCCGATCCCGACATGCCGGCCGACTACCTCAGCACCAGCGATGACCCCCACAGCGTGTCCCTTGCCGCTGCCCAGACCTACCTGCTCGCCGATTTCGGATTCGCTCCGTCGGCCTCCGTGGGCGACATGGTATTCTACGACAACAATGGCAACGGCACGCAGGACTGGAACGAACCAGGCATCGGCGGAGTCAACGTCTCCCTCTACCGGGATACCGATGGCGATGGCATCTTCGATCCCGGTGAACCGGAAGTCGCGTCGACCGTCACCAATTCCTCAGACCCCTCGAAACCCGTAGGCTTCTACCTCTTCACCGGCCTGCCCGAAGGCCAGTACGTGGTCGTGGTTCGACGCGACAGCGGCCTCAGCACGGTCCTCAGCGGCCTGGTCCAGACCGCCGACCCGGACCGCGACGGCGTCCCGTACCCCTCGACAGAGCCAGCCTTAGCTTCGCTCCCGCGATCGGATGATGCAGACACTTGGAACGACACGACTCCCGCCCACACCTACACCGGCGCCGACTTCGGTTACCAGCCCTCGGTCGTCATCGGAGATACCGTCTGGTTCGACCTCGATGCCGATGGCTTTGAAGACGCAGGCGAATCCGGCATCGCCAATGTCTCGCTCACCATCTCCAACGGCAGCACCAACTACCAGGTCACCACCGACTTCGATGGCAAATGGAGCCTCGCCAATATCCCGGATGGATCCTGGACCATCACCGTGGACGCTGCTAACTTCGCACCCGGTGGACCGCTGCACTACCTTGCTCCGCTTGTGCCCACCTTCGATCCCGATGGCGGCACCACCTCGCCAACCACCTCCGCCACCTTCACCGTCTCCGGTGGTATCGTCCAGACGCTTGTTGGCAATGCCGATACCGGAGCCGCCGGCCTCAATGACGACATCGACTTCGGCTTCGCTCTCGGCGGCGACTACTCCCTGAGCGGCACCATCGTCACCAATGACGGAGGCACTCTCGGAACCGCGGATGCCCCGGCGACCGAGATCGAACTCGCCGGCTTCACTGTCTACCTCTACGACGGCAACAACAAGCTGCTTGGCACCACGCAGACCGATGCCTTCGGCAACTACAGCTTCGACGGCCTCGTGAACGGTACCTACCAGGTCCTCATCAACAAGGATACCCCGGCGCTTTCAGGAGCGACCCTCAATACCACCGCTGCCAATAACGCGGCAGTCTCCAGCGTAAACGAATCCACCTTCGCTGTCGTGCAGACCGTCGCCATCGCAGGAACGAATGTCGTCGACGTCGACTTTGCCTTCTCTGCCGGACTCTTCGATTTCGGCGACCTCCCTGCCTCCTACAACCTCACCAGCATCGAGGACAACGGTGCCCGTCACGCTGAACCATCCGGAGGCTTCACCACCTACCTCGGCAACTCCGCGCCGGATACCGAAGTGAATGGAGCGGAATCCCTCTACGCCACCGGCGATGGTGCCGACGAAAACGGAATCGTCTACAATGCCAACGCATGGACGGCCGGAGCCACGGTCACGGACCCCGGTTCCGGTTCCCTCTCCGCCACCATCACGGGCAGCGGATGGCTGGTGGTATGGATCGACTGGAACAACGACGGCGATTTCCTCGACAGCGGCGAAATGGTCATCAGTCAGCCGGTCGCTGACGGCGATAGCCAGAACCTCGGATTCAGCATCCCCCCCAATACCCTCACCAATGACGCCCAGTCGTGGTACAGCCGCGCTCGCCTCTTCACGAGCCAGCCACCTGTCGCCCTGCTTTCCTACAGCGGCGAAGCCATCGACGGGGAAGTCGAGGACTACTACATCACCCGCAACAGCGGGGACATCTCGGGAACTGTCCTTGCCGATACGAACAACGATGGCACCGGCGATGCCCCGCTCGCCGGGGTCACCATCACGCTCTACACGGATGCAGGCAGCGGCGTGCCCGGCACCATCCTCGCAACCACCACTACGGACGCAGATGGCAACTACTCCTTCACAGGTCTCCCGTCCGGAAACTACGTGGTCGTGCAGTCCCCACCCGACGGCTACCAGCTCGTCGCGGACGGTGACACCACCGACCCTACCGACGACCTCGCCAATGCCAGCATCACGGACAATCGCATCCCGGTCACCCTGACCCCCGGCGAAAGCGACACCGGCAACAACTTCGTCAATGTGCAGCTCGCTTCGGTCGGCGACTACGTATGGTGGGATGTGACTGGCGACGGCATCCAGGATGCCTCGGAATTCCCGATCTCCGGCGCAAGGGTCTACCTCGACCTCGATGACGACGGCACCTATGACGTCGGCGAACCTTCGGACGTAACGGACTTGGCCGGTGCCTACCTCATCGAAGGCGTCCTCCCCGGCAACTACAAGGTCCGCATCACTGACCTCCCAGCCGGAGCCACCCCAAGCTTCGATCTCGATGGCACCACCACCGCCAACGTGGCCTCGATCTCCCTCACGCCTGGTCAGAACCTCCTCACCGCCGATTTCGGCTACACGGGGAATTCCTCCATCGGCGACTACGTCTGGAACGACGCCAACGGCGATGGCATCCAGGACACCAATGAACTCCCCATCTCCGGCATCAGAGTCTGGCTCGACCTCGACAACGACGGCGTA
>CAZSDE010000486.1:2457-3164 GCA_964605435.1 uncultured Akkermansia sp. | reverse complement strand
GATGGGCCCGGCGAAATGTGCAGACCCATTTCCAGTCCTTTAAGTCCCCTGTGTCCCTTAAGTCCCTTGTGTCCCTTGGGAAGCCGCTGGCTGTGATGGCCAGTTCTCCCTGGTCTTCCCGAGCGTTCCTCGCGGGAAGTAGGCAGTCTGGGACTCGAACCCAGGACCAACGGATTAAAAGTCCGCTGCTCTACCGACTGAGCTAACTGCCCGTGTGGTTTGGTGGGATCCGCTTGGTTGGAGCGGGCGACCGGGGTGGCGTCTGTATCATAGATTGGGGGGTGCGCAACCTGCTTTTCTTCAGTTGCGGATTCCATGGGGAAACGGATAATCCGGAAACGTTAACCGAAATTGTGATCATGCGCCGAGTGAACCGTCTGATGCTGTCGATTGGGGCTGTGGCTGTGCTGGCCTCGTGTGAAGCCATGAAGCCGCGGCAGCAGGCGGCGGCGGATCCGTATGGGACGTATGGGACTGGGACTGATGGGGGGGCGGCCTATGGATATGGCGGGCAGGGACAGGCGGGGGCGACCAATGATCCTTATGCGACGGCGCCGTATGGTCAGACCGATTACGGGGCGGGGACGGCGTCGGTTCCGAGCAGCGGTGGGTATAGTGGTGGTGGCGGCAATTCTTATTCCGGTGGGGGATCGGGTGGCGGTGGTAATGGTGGGAAAAATGTTAATGGCAATGCAACTCCTGGCACA
>CAZSDE010000486.1:0-2447 GCA_964605435.1 uncultured Akkermansia sp. | reverse complement strand
GGTGGGGGTTCGGGTGGCGGTGGTGGCCGGACGCACGTGGTGGCGGCGGGGGAGAATCTGACGAAGATAGGGCGTCGTTATGGAGTGAGTGTGGATGCGCTGGTGCGGGCCAACAATCTGGCGAGTCCTGACCACATTGAGGCTGGGAAGGCGCTGACGATTCCCTGAGGTCTGGCGTGTGGCTCCCGGGGTACCGGGAGGTTGCGGTTGCTGTGCCGCTGTATTGTTTCTGCGTTCGGTTTACTCCGTGGTGGGAGGGGTGACTGGCTGGAGGGGGCGGACGAGGCGGACGTTGAGGGGGCGCATGCGTTCGAAGATATTGCGGCTGACGGTGGGGGAGGTTTGGTAGGCGGTGGCCATCATTTCGAGTTTGGCGTCGATATTGTCGACGTGGTGGAGGACGATGGCTTCCGGGGTTTTGGGGAGGACGGGGGAACCGAACTGGTATTCGCCGTGGTGGGAGGCGATGAGGTGGAGGAGGTGGAGGCGGACGTCATCGGCTGGTGGTGAGGCTGGCCATGTGGCGGCCTCTGGGGAATCCATGATGCGGCGCCAGAGGCGGTTGGCGAGTTCGATGCCGAGGGGGATGTGTCCGAGGAGTTCGCCGGGGTCGCTGTAGGGCATGTGGAATCCGTCGGCGGCGAAGCAGTTTTCCCAGAGTTTGCCGCAGTCGTGGAAGAGGACGCCGGTGATGACGAGGTCGCGGTTGATGTGGGGGTAGGCCGAGCAGATGGCGTGGGCGCAGCGCATCATTTGGGCGACGTGTTCGACGAGGCCGCCGCGGCGGGCGTGATGGTATTCGCGGGCGGCTCCGGTGCGGCGGAAGCGTTCCCCGAATTCTGAGAGGAAGAGCTGGCAGAGGGCGCGCAGTCTGGGGTCGGCCATTTCGCTGGTGAGCGATTCGATGGTGGCGAAGTCGGTGGCCTGGCGGGTGCGGAGGGATTCCGGGCCGCCGAGGAGGGAAGTGATTTCCGGTTCTGTGAGGTGACGGAGCGAC
Source organism: uncultured Akkermansia sp. (assembly GCA_964605435.1). Lineage (GTDB taxonomy): Bacteria > Verrucomicrobiota > Verrucomicrobiia > Verrucomicrobiales > V1-33 > V1-33. The sequence goes on along the minus strand of CAZSDE010000486.1, from coordinate 1,450 downwards.
CAATGGCGGGCTTCGAGGCCGAAGTTGCTGATGGCCCATTCGCCGGTGATGGCGATGAACGAGGCGGGCGGGAGCTGCGAGGCTTCTGCGAAGATCGGGGTGTCGCTCCAGACCCGCAGGGTGGCATGGTCTTCCGCGTCCGCGATTTTGAGTTCGAGGAATTCGCCGCCTGCTTTGGTGGGTTTGCGGGTGACAGATTCGACCTGGACGAAGACTTCGGCCTGGGCGGGGCCGTGGTTGGCTGCCAGTTTGGTTTCCCGGAGGCTGCATGATTTCATGGTTTACCGCATACCCGGCGCAGCCAGAGAGGTCAATGTGGGAATGGGCTGGGATGGGGTGCTGGAGAAATCCGGACAGGAAGGCGGGGCTGTGAGCGTTTCCCGGGGATGCCGAAACTCTGTGCTGTACCGAAGGCCTGGATGCATCCGCTGTGCAAGACCGGGGAGATGAAACTTGTTGAATGGCTGGACCTTGCAGCGACCCTGCCGCTTGACGGAGTCGAATGGTACGCCGGTTTTCTGGAAATGGAGGATGAAGCCAACTGGGAACCGCTGCGGGTTGCGGCGGCGGAGCGTGGACTTGCCATTCCGATGATGTGCTGTTCGCCTGACTTCACGAGTCCCGATCCTGGGCATCGGGCGAGGGAAGTGGAGAAGGAAAAGCAATGGATCCGCATGAGTGCCGCCCTTGGAGCGCGCTGGTGCCGTGTGCTGTCTGGTCAGCGCCGTCCCGAAGTCAGCCGCGCTGATGGCATTGCCTATACAGTGGAAGGGATCGAGGCCTGCCTGCCCTTTGCGCGGGAGCATGGTGTGACCCTCATTCTGGAGAATCACTACAAGGACGATTTCTGGGAATATCCGGAGTTTGCGCAGCCCATGGATATTTTCTGCGACATTGTGGATGCGATCGACGCCCCGAATTTCGGAGTCAATTACGATCCGAGCAACACTTTGCTCATGGGGGAAGATCCGATTGCACTGCTGCGTCGTGTTGCGCCGAGGGTGGTGACGATGCATGCGAGCGACCGCTATCTGGCCGAGGGAACGCTTGAAGACCTGCGGCGCGAGGAGATGGGCGTGGCTGGCTATGCCAAACGCCTGCGGCATGGCGAAATCGGGAAAGGTCTCAACGATTACGATGCGATTTTCGGAATTCTGCGCGATGTCGGCTTCGATGGCTGGATCAGCATCGAGGATGGGGTCGATGGGTTCGGGCAGCTGCAGGCCAGTGCCGCCTTTCTGCGCCGCAAGATGTCCGAGTACTGGCCCGGGAGCTGAGCAAGCGCCGGGGCGGAGCAGAGGAAGTGAGGATTCCGCAAGACGGGGCTTGCCGATGGGGCGGGAGCGCTGGTATGGATCCGCGAAACTACTGGAATTTCATGAATTATCACGTCGCGCAGAATGGCCAGCAACTTGGCGAATTGTCCGAGGAACAGATTCAGCAGATGCTC
>CAZSDE010000485.1:1731-3213 GCA_964605435.1 uncultured Akkermansia sp. | reverse complement strand
CCGCTTTGCGGAAAGCAGCGGCTTCGAGCATGATTACGACCGGGAAGGCGCATGGCATTACCGCGACTGGGTGATCCGGGCATTCAATGACGACATGCCGTGGACGAAGTTCGTGAGCTGGCAACTGGCGGGTGACGAGACCGATCCGGATAACCCTGCGGCCCTCATGGCGACGGGATTTCTGGGCAGCGGGGTCTTTCCGACGCAGATCACGGCGAACGAAGTGGAACGGACGCGCTACGATGCCATGGACGACATGCTGAGCACGACTTCGTCGGCCTTTCTCGGGCTGACGGTCGGCTGCGCCCGTTGTCACGATCACAAGTACGATCCGATTCCAGTGCGTGATTACTATCAGATGCTGACGGCGTTCACGACGACGACGCGCAGTGTCCTTGAGCTGGAAACCGAGCCGGAGAAGGCGGCGGCGGCGCGGGCGGCATGGGAAGAAGAAGGACGGAAACACGCAGCAGCCATCGCGGCGCGCACGAAGGCACTGCGCCCGGCATTTTTTGATTGGATGGCCGCAGGGGCTCCGGGCGCGGGTGAATCGGCATGGCAGGTCGCGGAGTTTGCGGAAGTGAAATCCGATGCCGGCGCGTCGTTTGTGCGGCAGCCGGATGGATCGTATCTCGCGGGCGGCAGCAATGGGGCGGAAGACCGCTATGTTTTTGCGGGAGGCAAGGTGCAGGGGCCTGTGCAGGCCATCAGGCTCGAAGCGCTGGCGGATCCATCGATGGTGCGCGGTGGGCCTGGCCGTGCTCCCAATGGCAACATGGCACTCAGCCGCATCCACATCTTCGCGAAGTCCGGCAATGCCGCGGAAACGGAACTTAAGATTGCGCGCGCCGTCGCCGATTTCGAACAGAACAATGCCGGGCTCAGCGTGGCGTCCAGTCTTGATGACGATCCGAGGAGCGGCTGGGCGGTCGATCCTCAATTCGGGAAGAATCATGCCGCGGTCTTCACGCTGGCCGAACCTCTCGCCGAAGGACCCGCGGAACTGCGCGTCGTCCTCGAATTCCAAGTCAATGGTCAGCACAATATCGGACGTCCCCGTCTCGCGGTCACGAACCGGTCAGATGCCGGACCCGAAGGCGACGCCCTGCCACCGGATCTCGCTGCCCTCCTTGCCCGGGCTCGCAAGGCAGAGTCGCGCGCCGCGCTGAGCGAATCCGAACGCGAGACGATTTTCGGTTGGTGGAAGGGCCGCGATGCCGGGTTGGGGGAACTTTCCGCGAAGCTTGCGGCGCATAAGGCGGCGCGGCCGCGTCAGACGAGCAAAGTCCTTGTCTGTGGCGAGGGATTTCCACCGCTGCGCATGCATTCGCAGGGGGCCGACTTCTTCAATGAGACGCACTATCTGAAGCGCGGGAATACCGAACTCAAGGACGGGGTCGCTTCTCTTGGCTTCCTCCAGGTACTCACCCGCGAAGGCACCGAACCCGCCCGCTGGTTCCGTCCGCCGCCGCAGGGGGCCCG
>CAZSDE010000485.1:0-1721 GCA_964605435.1 uncultured Akkermansia sp. | reverse complement strand
TCGTGGATCCTCGACCTCGACCACGGAGCCGGAGCCATTACGGCCCGCGTCGCGGTCAATCGCCTCTGGCAGCACCATTTCGGCCGCGGCATCGCTGCTTCACCCAATGATTTCGGACGCACTGGAAGCCTCCCGAGCCACCCGGAATTGCTCGACTGGCTGGCTCTGCAGCTCATCCGTCACGACTGGAAGCTGAAACCGCTGCACCGCCTCATCATGACCAGTGCGGCGTGGCGCCAGTCGTCGGCCCGCGATGCCGCCCGCGAGGCGGCGGATCCGGACAATGCCCTTTTCGTGCGGTTTGTGCCGCGCCGGCTCGAGGCGGAAGCGCTGCGTGATTCCCTGCTCGCGATTTCCGGCCGCCTTGATCCTGCCATGTATGGGGCGGGCACGAAGGATGAGAATTCGCGGCGCCGCAGCATCTATTTCACGGTGAAGCGCAGTGAACTGATGGGGAGCATGGTGGCCTTTGACCAACCGGAACCGCTGGTCAGTCAGGGACAGCGGCCGGTCACCACGGTGGCTCCGCAGGCACTTCTGCTCATGAACAGTGCGCAGGCGCGTTCGTGGTCGGAAGGTCTGGCGGAACGTCTCCAGCGCGAAGCGGGCGCAGATCCGGCGGCGCAGATCGAACGCGCCTACCTGCTGGCGACGGGACGACCGCCGCAGCCGGACGAACGGGATCGCTGCATGGCCTTCCTCACGGCAGGCGGGCCATCGGCCCTGCCGGACCTTTGTCAGGTCGTGCTCAGTCTGAACCGGACCGCTTACGTGGAATAGTCGGTCCGCGGCTGCCTTGCCATCCGTCTTTCCGGAGTGGTCAGCGGCGCGCATCCGGAGTTTGCTGTGGGATGATGAACCGCCGACGCTTCTTTTTTCTGGGTGCCATGGCCAGTGCGGCCACGGCCCCGCGCGTGTTTGCTCAGCAGAATGCACCGTCGGGCCGACTGCGTGTGGCGGTCATGGGACTGGGCCGCGGCATGGCGCATGTTGATGCATGGCTCAAGGTTCCGAATGTCACGGTGGCTGGGCTGTGCGAGGTCGATGAACGCCGCATGGCCGATGGGGTGAAGCGCGTGGCTGCCGCGGGTCAGGCGGACGTACCGCGCACGGAACGCGATTTCCGCCGCCTTCTCGAGGACCGGAATATCGATGTGCTGAGCATTGCGGCACCGAATTTCTGGCAGACGCCGGCGGCCGTGCTGGCCTGCGCTGCCGGAAAGCATGTCTACGTGGAGAAGCCTGGAAGTCACAATGGCGCGGAATCCATGCTGCTGGGCAAGGCGGCGGCGCACGGAAAGCGGCATGTGCAGCAGGGAACCCAGCGGCGCAGCCTGCCGGCGCTGCAGGAAGCCGTGGCGCGGATCCGGTCCGGCGAGATTGGTCCGGTGCGCAGTGTCCGCTGCTGGTACGATGCCGACCGCGGGCCCGTGAAGCTCGCCCGGGATGCGGCTGTGCCGGGCTGGCTCGACTGGTCGCTCTGGCAGGGCCCGTGCCCGGAACAACCGTACCTCGATGGCCTCGTGCATTACAATTGGCACTGGCGCTGGCATTACGGCGGCGGCGAACTCGCCAATAACGGAGTGCACATGCTCGACCTCGCCCTGTGGGGCCTCGGGGGCGGTTTGCCGGAACGCGTGGTCTGCGGCGGTGGCCGTCATCGTTTTAAGGACGATCAGGAAACGCCCGACACGGTTATCCTTGCGGCCCAGCTACCGGAG
>CAZSDE010000484.1:0-3218 GCA_964605435.1 uncultured Akkermansia sp. | reverse complement strand
CAATGGCATTTACGCTCTTGTTTTTCACTCATCCTGTAAACGCCACATATGAAAATCAGTCTGGTGCAACACTCTCGGCAGTTCAGCAACCTGTTGTCGACACGAACATCGTTTCAAAGCCGATTGCTCAAGCAATCATCACAAGACTGACCAAGGCTGGAGTATCGGCCGAAGTCGTTAATACATTGCAACAGGATTTGTGGCTCGCGATTGATGCGAATCAACCTTGGAGCTTGCCGCAAGTGCATGCTAGGCTTGGTGAGCTAGGGTTAGACTGGCAGATACTGCATGCACCTCCGATGTCTCTAAACACACAATCTCCCGCCGAGCAATCATTGAGCGGTGAATGGACAGTTGTGGATGAGCCCATTGCAAAAGCCATCGTCGCAAGACTTGCAGGCATGCGAGTCGACTCGGAAATACTCTCGGCGACTCGTGATTCGATGTGGGAGACGATCCGTGCAGGCGAACCACTGCGACTCTATCAGGTACATCAACTCCTTGAAAAACTGGGGATCGATCCACAAAGACTCCATGCCCCTCCGCACGCAAGAGAACCTCAAAGCAGATCCTCAGCGACGATTCTCATCAAGGACGGTAAAAACGCGAGATGATTTACCAATCACCGATTTGAAGCTTATGCTGTTTGTAACGCCGGTGGCCATTCCGCACCTTTTTCTCGGGGGTCGAGAGCAACCGGGTTATTAAGTAGTAACACTTGTAAACCAGAAAGCCGAGAGCGGTCACGCTCTGCATTCTGTGTTAGGGACGACATCCTCACTGCCGTCGGCGCAAGCGGACGATAACCGGCGGGACTCTTGTCAGCTTACATTTCGAACGCTGTGTCGAGGATCGAGGGCAGCTCAGGGAAGATCAGGCAGCTACGACTCAACAAATGTCAAAGTATCACAATTCCCGCAGGCACAGTGCTTCGAACAAGGGCCATCGTGCGAACGGCAAACTTGTCCCTTGAGTTGTTGGCTGGTGAAAAGGTATTCATCAATCCAGCACCATCATCATCCAACGGGTCAAGCCTCGCGACTCAACAGAGTCAGCTGGTCTTCCGTCAGTTTTCTTTGTCCGGCGTCTACCGCCTTTTCGAGTTCCTCGATCGCAAGTAGACGATCCCGCTCGCAGTCATCAGCGCGTCCCTCAAGTTTCGCAAGGGCCGCCTGTGCCAGAAGCCTGCGGGATTTCTCGACGATCCCCCCTTTGCTCGCCGCTAGGTGCCCTCGCATGGCGTTGGTGTCTCGAGCCAGCCAGGCACCGATGGCGAGTTCAATATAGATGGATTGCCTAAAACCCGACGGGTATCCATCGACACTAGACTCTAACAACTCTTGGTACCGTGCGATGTCGGCCTCGTGGCGGCAATCCATCGCTCGAGCAAACAAATACAACAAGCCACCAGTACGCAGCAGCGGATCTTTGCAATCAAGCTTCGACAGTTCATCGATCGCCGACGAATCCCAATCGCGAGGACGAACGCCGTCTAAACTTTGCGCGAAAACCTGCATGAGTGCGTTTCGACCGACGATCGCGTTACCACCCCTTAGTACATCGATGATCTGCAAGCCATCGCTCATGAAGCCCCCCGAGCGTACAGGAATCAGAGTCACGACAAAAATTCCAAACGATGTGGCAGCGACAAACGTGCAATACGCCGCAAGGCGAGGGCCACCGAGCGATGCCAGTGCGATAGCGAACATTGACAGTAAGAGACTAGCGAGCGGACCTCCGGCAATTAACACCAGTAACTCTCGACGCGTGGTTCCAATTTTCCTTGGTAGCATTGCGGCGAGGCCTCCCATAAGCGCCAGATTAGTATTCCACTGGAATTTCGGGCCGTGGGACGAGGCATGCCAGCCGAAGGGTCCAACGATCAACATCAGGAAACGCATACCCTGCGATAGACCACCGAGCACATGTCCGATTTCATGTACACCAAAGACAACTAGCATCAATACCGGAAACGCTAGAATGTCCCAGGCCGTCAGAATCTCCCGGGCTTTCTCGAGCTGTTGGACCAGTTGGCTTTCCGATAGAACTGAGCCGATGCTGGAGTTCGCCATCCATGCCAACAACCCAACAATGGATGCACCAATAAGTCCACCAACTGTGCCACCGCCGAGAAGACTTTTCCATCCTCCTAAGGAAGAGCGCTGAGATGTTTGTTCTGTTTTCTTATCCACGCGGTCGCGCCTCTTAACCAAGAGCAAGCGAAGTAAAGAAGGACTTATTTTTGTTGTCGCTAGTAATCTTATAGTGTACAGAAGCGAAAGCCCAATGTCGATTTTCGCCGGTGGCCATTCAGCGACTCTCTCTCGGGGTTCGAGAGCAACCGGTTCGGCTCTAAACCCCGCGCCGCGCGACCGCAGTCGCTACAAACCGGCGAAAACAACTGATTCAAGGTCATATGATTCAAGGTCATACTCGATATCAGTTATTCCGCAGCGCAACGCCAGCCGCGCAGATGACCGTCGTAATGCGCCGTGAAGTAGTCGATCTGGTTCGGATGCAAATCGAAATCGAATATGTCACTCGGGGAGGCAACAATATGAAACAACTCCTCCTTCCCGTCTTTCCAAAAGCCAATTTCCTTTTCGATACCTCCTAACATAATGCCACTGGCATGGTACTGGACTCGCCACATAGTTGCGTCCAGATCTTTCCCTAGCAACTCCTGCTTCGGAAATTTTTCCCCAGAGGACCAATCGAAGGACAGAGCCACTGCACGTCGATTACCCGCCGGCGCGTTGCTTGTTTTATGCAAACCGCAAGCGGTAAGTCGCTTCAAATCAGGGCTGAAGGCCAGATTGACAATACCTCCAAACGGTGCAATGTCCCCGATCATATTGTGAATGTCAGCACCATCGAACTTTCGTTGCAATTGCCCATCGTCTCCTCGCCAATGGTACACATTGCCGATAACGTCGCCACTTACTAAATCGTGCGAACCAGGAACAAACTGCACGCAGTAGGTAATCTGTGGATGCCCGGTACACTCGTAAATCAGTCTTCCATCGCCGGTCGACCAAACTTTCACTCGTCGATCGTTGCCAACAGTCGCCAATCGCAGTCCGTCGTTACTGACTGCCAATCCACGTAACCAACCGTGTTTAGTGTCGATAATACGAACGGGAGTTGGCTTTGCAGCAACAACGTCCCAGGAGATCAAGCGTCCGTCGTAACCACCCGAGTATAGCGATGCACCATCA
>CAZSDE010000483.1:0-3228 GCA_964605435.1 uncultured Akkermansia sp. | reverse complement strand
AGGAAGGTCAGACGGTCAGTGAACAGACGGTCCCGGTGCCCGAGGATTCGTTCCGCACGACGCTGCGGCTTGCGGATCAGCCGCCCGAAAAGGGCATCTTCGGATACTCGGTGGTCATCGAACCAGTCACCGGCGAACTCTTTGCGAACAATAATCAGTGGGACTTCGATGTCGCCGTGAGCGATGACCGCACGAATGTCCTCCTCATCGACGACGTGCCGCGCTGGGAATTCCGCTACCTGCGCAACCTGTTCGACAGCCGGGACAAGAGTGTCCACCTGCAGCATGTCCTCATCCACCCCGATACCCTTGCAGGAGCGGATGCGTTGCCCGCGATTCCAGCGAGCGCGGCCCGCAAGTTCGGGGAATCGGAAGCCACCCGGCTGCCATCCAGTCCGGAGGAATGGCGGAAGTTCGATGTCATCATTCTGGGCGATCTCCCGCCGGGAACGCTGGGCGAGGAAACATGGAACATCATCCGGGAATGCGTCGACCGCCGCGGGGCCATGCTGGTGGTCATCGCGGGCCCATCGCACATGCCGCATGCCTTCACCAACGAGGCGGCCCGCAGCCTCATTCCGGTTGAATACGACGCCGGGACGGCCCCGCTCTACATGGGCCCGGAACTTTCCTACCGCCTCGCCCTCACCGCCGACGGCCGCAGCAGTCCCATCTTCCTGCAGTCGCTCAGCGGCGTCGACAATGCACGCATCTGGGACGAGATTCCACCGCTCAGCTGGCGGCATCCCATCCGGGCCGTCAAGCCGGGAGCCTCCGTGCTGGCATGGGCCCGCCCGGTCGTGCTCGACGCCGCCGGCAATGAAGTGCGGGCCCGCCCCGCCGCCTCGGGCGACCTCGCCGACGCCCTGCTCCAGCAGAAGCAGACGGAACAGCAGAATGCCCTCGTCGTCACTTCACAAACCGGCCTCGGCAAGGTCGTCATGCTCAACTTCGATCAGACATGGCGCTTCCGCTATGGCGTGGGCGATACCTACCACCACCGCTTCTGGGGCCAGCTCATGCGCTGGGGTGCCGGACAGAACCTCGCATCGGGCACGAACTTCGTGCGTCTCGGCACCGACCGTCTCAGCATCGAACCCGGACAGCCACTCAAGATCATGGCACGCCTCGTCGACGACACGTTCCGTCCCGTGGCCGGGGCCGATGTGAAGGCGGCCATCTACCGAGGCGAAGAACGCGTCATGGTCAAGAACCTGACCTACCGCGAGGATTCCCATGGCATGTACGAAACCGAGGTCGAATCGCTCAAGGATCCCGGTGCCTACCGCATCGAACTGGAAGGCAGCACGGTGCGCGCATTGCTCGCCAAGGAGAATGTCCAGAAGGTGGATCAGAAACTCACGGTCACCGCAGAAGGCAATCCGGTGGAACTCGGCGAGATCAGCGTGGACCGCGAAATGGCCGTGAAACTGGCGTCGCTCAGCGGTGGATCGGTGGTGGCTCCGGAATCGGTGAGCGACCTCCTCCGCTTGTTCGGCGACGCCACCAAGGTGGTCACCAAGCGGCTCGAAACCACGCTCTGGGACAACTGGATGCAAAGGAGGGCTGGTATGAAAGGGGCTGATGCTGTAGCTTTTGCTGTGCTGACCCGGTCCAGCCGGACAGCAATGATTCAACCTGAACGCCTTCGAGGCACCTGAAGACCATGGCTGCGAATACTCTTCCCGATTCCGCTCCGTTCACCCTGCCGGCACCGATCGCGGACCGTCTGCGCGCGGTGATCCGCAGAGTGCGCTGGATTCAGCTCACCCGTGGACTGCTGGCGACGGCGGCGGTGGGCTGTTTTGCGCTGCTCGCGGTGATGGCTCTGGATGCGGGTGTGGCGCTGAGCCGTCCGCTGCGGCTGACGCTTTCTCTGCTCGCTCTTGTGGTGACGCTGCTGGCGGCGTGGCGCTTTCTGCTGCGTCCCCTCCTGCGGAAGATTTCGACGGCGGCCGTGGCCCGCTGGCTGGAAATCCAGCATCCGGAAATGCAGGAACGCATCTCAACGGCGGTGGAACTGGCGGGCCGGCCCGATGCCGGAACGTCCCGTGTCCTCCTCGAGGAAGTGGTGCGCGACGCCGTCGCCGACGCCGGCCGGATCCGTCCGGAAGTCGAACTGAGTGGCCGCCGGGCCCGTGGTCCCGCCATCGCATTGCTCTCGGGCCTCGGGATTCTCGGGGTCCTCTTTGCGCTCTGGCCAACGGCGGTGCCGCGGCTCGTGGCCCGAGCCCTCGCCCCGCTCGCGGAAATCGAAGACGCATGGGCCGGACAGATCCGCCTCGTCACGGGATCGCAGACGGTGGCCCTCGGCGAACCCCTGAATCTTGAAGCAGCCGTCAAAGGGAAGCCCGACCGCGTGGCGGTGCGCATGACTTTGCCGGACGGAACTTCGGTGGAGGAATCGCTCCTCGCCGATCCGGCGGTGACGGTGGGCGAGGGTGAATCCGGTTACGCTCTGCGCATTCCAGCAGCCGAACGCAGTTTCAGCGGAGTCATTGCCATGGGCCGCGCCACCAGCCCGCCCTTCACGGTGACGGTCCTGCCGCGCCCGTCGGTCGAGTCGTACACGCTCACATGGATGTTCCCGGAATATACGGGACGGAAGGAGGAAATGAAGGAGAACGCCGGGCCCGAAATCGTGGCCCCGGCGGGCACCACGGTCAAGGTCAAGGCCCGCCTGAGCCGCCCCGTCAAGGACGCGGAAGCCCTTGTCGATGGCAAGGCATCGGGATCGGTGCAGCTCGCGGAGGAAAATGGTCAGCCGGTGGCCACATGGGAAGCGGTCCTCGCGCCCGGTACGGATACGAATTGGTACTTCCAGTTCCGCGACAGCCACGGGATCGCCAGCCTGCGCGAAGACGCTCCGTTCCGCGCCGAAGCGGACCGCGCCCCGGCCGTCACCATCGATTCCCCGCTCGAAAGCGAATTCGAACTCCGCCCGACCGAAAAGCTTCCGCTCGAATACACGGTGCGCGAGGATTTCGGGGTCCAGACGGTCACGCTGCAGCTGCTGCCGCAGGGGAAACCGGAACGCAAGCTGCCGGTCAATCCACTGCCCGCACGCGGCGAAGATGCTTCTGAATGGAGGGGCAATGCCCTCGTCGACCTCGCCCAACTGGACCTCACGGACGTCCCGGAATTGGTCGTGGCCCTCATTGCGGCGGATAATCTGCCGAGCGACCGCAAGGGACCGCAGACGGGACGGAGCCGGGAACTGAAAATCCG
>CAZSDE010000482.1:0-3234 GCA_964605435.1 uncultured Akkermansia sp. | reverse complement strand
TTGGTGGGCGGGGCGGGTGGCGGCGGGAGTCGGTGGACAGCCGGTGAAAACGGGGGAAGGTGCGGGGGTATGTCCATGATGTCCTCGCAAGCCCGGTTGAGTCGCTGGATCGCACTGCTGGGGGTGACGATGCTGACCTTGTATCTTTCGTGGAAAGTGCTGGAGCCCTTTGTGGGGGTGCTGCTGCTTGGGGTGGCGCTGGCGGCGATATTCCGGCCGTGGCATCTGCGGTTTCTGCGATTCACGGGGAAGCCGGTAGTGGCGGCGGGTTTATCGACGGTTTTCACGATTGTTGTGCTGCTGGTGCCGATGGCATTTGTTTCGCTGACGCTTGTCAAGGAAGTGCCCGGGGCGATCCGGTCGCTGCAGAGCGGGGTGGAGAGGGTGCAGGCGAAGTGGGCGGCGCTGGAGGAAGCGGATTCGTGGCAGGCGTCGGTGCGGCGGGACTGGCAGTTGGATGATGCGATGTCGCCGGAGAAGCTTAGGGAGTATGGTGGTGAGATTTCGGGGGCGGTGGTGAAGAATGCGGTGAATGTGGTTGGTGGGGTGCTGGGGTTCTTTCTGAACTCAGTGTTTCTGGTGTTTGTGCTGTTCTTTCTGTATCGTGACGGGGGGAAGCTGGGGGCGCGGTTTGTGGACTTGGTGCCATTGCCGCGGGATCAGACGCTGCAGTTGGCGGGGCGGACAGAGGAAGTGCTGCATGCCTGTGTGTATGGGGTCATCATGGTGGCGAGCGTGCAGGGATTTCTTGGCGGGGTGACCTTCTGGGCGCTGGGTTTGCCGTCGCCTGTGACGTGGGGGGTGGTCATGACCCTGCTGTGCACGCTGCCGATTGTGGGGGCGTGGCTGGTGTGGCTGCCGGCTGCGCTGGGGCTGGCGATCCAGGGTGATTACATGCGTGCGGCCATCCTTGTGGTGGTCGGGCAGTTTGTGATCAGCAGCATTGATGGGTTTCTGCGACCCGTGCTGGTGGGGCAGCGTGCCAAGCTGCATGAGTTGGTGATTTTCTTCGCGGTGCTGGGTGGCCTGCGGTATTTCGGTCTGCTGGGGATTCTGCTGGGGCCGGTGATCATGTCACTGGCGTACGGCCTGCTTGGAGTTTTGTGGAAGGCGCAGCAGGCTGAGGGGAATGCGGGCGAAGTGGTCTGAGTGTTCTGAGAGCCGGGGTCATTCTGCGGCTGCGAGCATTTCCGGCGTGGTGGGAGATGCGCTGCGGATGGCGAGGGTGCCGGAGCGGGATTCCATGAAGAGGATGAGTTCGCCGACGGCCTGCTGCTGGGCTGGGGTGAGGGAATCCGGGGAACCGACGAGGCAGATGGTGAGTTCGCTGTTCTGGGGATCGTTGAGCCAGCGTTGCGTGGTTTCGATGGTGCCGTCTGGGGAGCGGTGGCCATTGCCGATGACGAAGTGCCATGGGGCACCGTCGCCATGGTCCCGGCAGCGGGACTGGAAATCGTCGAACTGGGCGGCATTGCCGCGGTGGGTGCCGGAGAAGCGGATGGCGATGGAAGCGAGAGGTGCGGGCAGTCGGGAGGAGATGGCCGAGCGGAGATTGGGGGAGAGGAACTGCCAGCCGCTGCGGGTGGCGGCGTCTGCGGTGGCGCGTCGGGCAAAGTCCGGGGCAGGGGCGGCGGTTGTCTGGGTGGAGGCGGTGGTGGCCAAGGAGCCTGGGTTGAGTTGGATATCCGGCTGGAACGATCCCGGGAGGGAAGCTGCCCGCAGTTGTTCCATGAGGCTGCTTTTGCGCTCGCCGGGCTGCATCTTCTGGCTGATGGTGACTGCGATGGCAGAAACCATGAAAAAACCGATCATGAGCCGCACCTGCACGAGCGGGTCGTTCCACCTGAGCTTGGGCTGGTTAGTTGGGGCATGACCGCAGGAGTCCGGGAAAGAGGGGGATGAGGCTACGGTATCCATAGGAATTCTGGAAAATACCTTAACAAGCACGAAATATCAAGTTCGTTGGCCCATAAATGATTATGACAGAGAAAGTTGCTCCTGTGGTTATTCTGACCGCATCTTTTGGGGAGGGGCACAATTCGGCGGCGCGGAATGTGGCGGCGGCGCTGGGGGAGTTGGGGGTTGGGGTGGAGGTGTATGATCCTGTGGGGCTGGCGTCTCCGGTGCTGGCGGGGATGTCTGCGAAATTGTATGGGGAAGTGACGACGAAGTTTCCGGCTGGGTGGGAATGGTTTTTCGAGGTGACGCGAGGTGGGCCGTTTGGGCCGGTGTGGTGGGATCGGCTGGTGGGGGTGGGGACGTGGCTGGAGGCGATGCTGCGGGAGCGGCGGCCTAGGGCGGTGGTTTCGACCTTTCGGCTGTATCCGCATTTTCTGGGGGAATTGGGGCGTCGGGTGGGGTGGTCTGGTGGGGTGTGGACGGTGGTGACGGATTCGCTGACGATTCATCCGGTGTGGATGAGTGCGGGGGTGACGGGGTGGTTTGTGACGGATGAATTTACGGCTGAGGTGCTGGCGTGTGCTGGGGTGGATGCTGGGCGTGTGGAGGTGAGTGGGTTTCCGGTGCCGTTGGTTTTTGGCGGGTTGGGGCGTGGGGGGGATCGGGCTGTGGGTGGGTTGAGGGTCTTGTATCTGGCGACGACGGGGCGGCGGCATGCGCGGGAGACGCTGGGGTCGTTGCTGCGGGAGTTGCCGGACGGGTCGGAATTGAGTGTGGTGATGGGGCGGTCGGCGGAGCGGTTGCGTGGGGAGTTGGGGCCGATGGTGGAGAGGGTGGGTGGTCGTTTGCGGGTGGAGCTGCTGGGATGGTGCGGAGATATTCCTGCGAGGATGCGGTGGGCGGATGTGGTGGTGACGAAGGCCGGAGGGGCGACCGTGCATGAGTGTCTGGCGGCAGGGGTACCGGCGGTGGTGAACTATGTGATACCTGGTCAGGAAGAAGGAAACGTGGTGCTGCTGGAGAGGCTGGGAGCGGGGTGCCGAGCTCCGCGGGAGGCGTCGGCCTGCGGGGCCTTTGTGAGGTCGCTTGCGGAGAGTGGGAGACTGGTGCTGATGCGGGAGGCGGCGCAGCGTCATGGTCGGTCCGACGGGGCCATGGTGGTGGCGCGGCGAATTCTCAACTCAATGGAACTGAAGCATGATCCGGGCGTTTCTCTTTGATATTGGCAATGTGCTGGTGCGGTTTGACTATGGCCGGGTGTTCCGGTCGTTGTCGGAGGCGGTGGGGGAAGAGAGGGTGCGGCTGCTGGAGCCGGGGATCCGTGCGCTTGGTCAG
>CAZSDE010000481.1:0-3245 GCA_964605435.1 uncultured Akkermansia sp. | reverse complement strand
GCCTCCTCGAAAACGAAGTCGCAGCAATTCCCGGACTCCCCGTCTCCTCCCTGCACGACGCCACCACCCTCGCCCACACCCACCAGACCATCGAAGCCCGCCACCTCGCGCTCGCCTCCCTCCAGCAGCACCGCATCCTCACCCTCCACACCACCGCCCAGCAACTCCCCATCGCCCTCGCCAACCTCTACCTCGACATCAAACTCGCAGGCACTCTCTGATTTCCAAAAGCCACCCCACCACACGGTGGACAATGACCCCGGAATCCACTACGGTCACTCCATGAAGCGTACCTTCCTCGCTCTCGCCTTGAGTGCCACCCCGGCCCTCTCCCAGCAGGTCGCCACTTTCGCCGCCCCGGACGTCAATTCCTCGTCCCTCCGCGTCGCCACCCACAAGGCCCCCAACCCAGTCACCCCGCGCGACTACCTGCACCAGGTCACCGCATGGTACTTCGGCCACGAAACCTGAGGGTACTGCAAGACCCAGTTTGGCGTCCTCAACGATATCTACAACGAACTCCTCGGAACCACCCAGCTTCCCGTCGACATCGTCGGCGTGAACGAGGTCTTCCAGCCCGCCGACGAATTCATGTTCTTCGGGAAACCCCTCTCGTGGATCCGTGACTCGTCCACTGCCCTCGTGCAGACCAAACTCGACGCCCGCTACCGCGATGTCGTCATCCTCGACGCCCTCAATCAGAAGGTGGCCACCTTCAACGTAACCACGTTCAATCTCTCCATCGCAGAAAACAAGGCCGCCCTCAAATCCCTCCTCGCCTCAACCGCCACCCCCGCAGACACCGACAGCGACCGCCTCCCGGATTACTGGGAAATCCTCCACTTCGGAGACCTCTCGCGCTCCCCGGCCAGCCTCATGCCGGACGGCCAGCCGCTCCACCTCCATTACCAACTGGGTACCCCCAATCCCAATCAGCCGGATCAGAACTTCCAGCCGAAAGCCTCCACCATCCGCGACGACGGTGCCGATGTCCTCTCGGTCACCTACCGCCGCCGCCGCGGAACGCTCAACGGCCTCACCCTGACCGCCCAGACTTCCCTCGCCATGACCTCATGGGCCAATCCCGGCCCCGGCTGGATCCTCGCACCCACAGTCCGGCTGTACGACGGTTCGGCCACCGACCGGCTCACATGGAACATGAGCGCCCCACCCGGACCGACCACACCTCGCTTCTTCCGCGTCCGCTCCAGAGTCCCCTGACACAGGAAGCCTGACTGGAAAATCCGCCCTGCTCATTCCCGGCCCCAGCCGCCCCCAAGGGCACGGTAAAGCGAAATACCTGCGGTCAATTCCTCAAGCCGCGCCCGCGCATGATTCAACTCGGCCTGGAACAATTCCTGGTCGTTATAGAGAACTTCAAGATAGCTGGCGACCCCATTGTCCCAGCGGTCCCGGATCAATCCAGCCGCCGCGGTCCGCGCCGCCACCACCCTGCCCTGCGCTTCCCGCAGCCCGGCATTCTTCTCCACGGCCACAAGTGCGTCGGAAACTTCCCGCATGCCCTGCAGCACTGTCCGCCGATACGCCGCCTCTGCCTCGTCCCGCCCGGCCTTCGCCCCAGCCACCCCCGCCCCCAGCCCCCCCCCCCTGGATACCCGCCCCCGCCGCGCCGGGCCCCTCTGCCAGAACTTCACGGGATCCCTCAGCAGCCCCGCAAACTCGTCGCTCCGCAACCCCGCCCCCGCCGTCAGCGCAAACGCAGGATACCGCCGCGCCTCGGCTTCCCCCACCGCCGCCGTCGCCGCCACCAGATTCTGCTCGGCCCTCCGGATGTCCGGCCTCCGGTTCAGCAGATCAGACGGCAAACCCGCCGGTGCCGTCACCATGCTGCTCAATTCCACAAACGGCCGCCCCCGCCGCACCTCCGCCGGCACCCGCCCGCACAGGTAACTGATCTCATGCTCCAGCTTCGCTACCTGCCGCTCAATCGCCTTCATGGCTGCTTCCGCCTCGGCCACCAGCACCTCCGCCTGCCGCACATCGGTCAACGCGCCCTGACCACCCTGCTGCCTCACCGTGATCAACTCAAGTGAATCCCGGCGCGACTTCAGGGTCCGCTCGGCAATCTCCCGTTCATGATCCTGCTCGCGCAGGGTGAAATAGGCAGTCGCCACCGCCGCCACCAACCCAGACTCCACTAGCCTCCGCCCTTCCTCGGTCGCCACCATCTGCGCCCGCGCCACCTCCGTCGCCCGCCGGATCCTCCCCCAGAAATCCACCTCGTACTGCATCAGAGTCAAACCTGCCGTGAATTGATCGGAATCAAACGCATCCGGCACCGTCAGCGGCCCGATCTGCAAGTCCTGATCCACCCGCCGCCGGTCCAGCGAAAGGCCAGCCCCGAACGATGGATAAAACTGCGACCGCACCGCCGTCACGTTGGCCTGCGCCCGCAGTACCCGCGCCGCCGCCTCGGCAAGATCCGGACTCGCCTCCAGCGCCGCTCCAATCAACTCGCGCAGCACCGGATCCGTAAACACCGAACGCCAATCCAGATCCCCCAGCGACAGCACTCCGCTCTCCCGCTTCCCAAAACGGAATCCCACCGGAACCCCCGGGCGCTCATAGTCCGGACCGAGCCGGCACCCAGCCGGCACGGCCACCCCAAAACTCAGCATCAGCATCCCGCGGCGATTCATGTCAGTTCAGCTTTCAGTTCGAGATTCCATAGCCGGTCCCGCCACCGCCCCACGGCGACCCGCCCCCGCCAGCCACATCACAAAGGCATAACAGGCCGGAATCACAAAGACCCCCACCACCGTCGCCACCGTCATCCCTGCCACCACCGCCGTCCCCATCACCTTGCGCGATTCCGCTCCCGACCCCGCCGCCAAAGCCAGCGGCACCGCCCCCAGAATGAAGGCAAACGATGTCATCAGAATCGGCCGCAGCCGCAGCCGCGCTCCCTCAATGGCCGCTTCCATGAATGGCTTTCCCTTCTCATGCTCCATCTTCGCAAATTCCACGATCAGAATCGCATTCTTGGCCGCCAGGCCAATCAGCATGATCATCCCGATCTGCGCATAGATGTTGTTGTCAAACTGACGCGCCAGCAGCCCAAGAAAAGTCCCCAGCACCACCAGCGGCGTCGCCAGCAGCACCGCAAACGGCAATGACCAGCTCTCGTACTGCGCCGCCAGCAGCAGAAACACAAAAATGATCGCCAGCCCGAAAATCACGCCAGCCTGACCCCCGGCCTTCTGCTCCTGATACATCAGCCCACT
>CAZSDE010000480.1:0-3251 GCA_964605435.1 uncultured Akkermansia sp. | reverse complement strand
GAACCTCGCAGAGAGTCACTCCGGGAATCTGTCCGAGGAGCCGACGCGGTGCGCTCCTCACCCCCTGAGCATGACTGAGGTGACAGGCATCATGATAGGCAATCCGCAGCGGAGACTTCACCGCAGGAAGCTCAGGCAGACCGATGCGGTCAAGGTACACGGAAACGTCCTCCACACGATGTGCGAAAGCCTTCGCCTCCGCCTCCTCCGCGCATCCCTTCAGCATCAATGGGTACTCGTGCAATCCAGATCCGCATCCGGCCGCATTCGTGACGATGGCATCCACGTCCTGCGGAAAGGCCCGCAGATTTCGCCGGGCGGCGGCGCGGGCTTCCTGCCCGGCACCCACATGCCAGGCCAGAGCCCCACAGCAGCCCTGTTCGCGGGGCACCACCACTTCCACCCCGGCAGCGGTGAGGACCGCAATGGTGGCCTCGTTGATGCCCGGAGCCAGCACCTGCTGGGCACAGCCTGCCAGCAGCGCCACTCTGCCCCGACGCTTCCCCTGCGCCGGATACAGCGGAGCCAAACGCCCGGAAGGCGGCAGCGCAGCCGGCAGCAGATCAAGCATCGGCCGGAAAGCACGCGGCACCACGGCATGCAGGGGCCGGCTCATGATCCCCAGTCGCGCCGCCGCCCGGAAGCGCTGCGGATACGGCAGCGTCCTCAGCAGGACCCAGCGCCGCACGCGCTCCGCCGCAGACCTTTCCCGCCGCTCCGCCGTCCATTCACGGAAGGGACTGATCAGTTCCCGGTACTTCACCCCGCTGGGGCAGGCGGTTTCACAGGCCAGACAGCCCAGACAGCGATCCGTGTGCGGAAGGGCTTCCGTCAGCGGCAAGGCTCCCTCGAGCACATCCTTCATGAGAAGAATCCGGCCGCGCGGCGTGTCCATTTCCTGCCCCATGACCTGGTATGTCGGGCAGGCGGGCAGACAGAATCCACAGTGGACGCAAGTCTGCACGGCCTCTGCCATCGCTGCGCCCGCAGGTCCCGCTTTCTCGACTGAAATCTCGTGCTTCATGTATCGTCAGCATGCCGGACGTCTCCAAAGGATGCCCTCCCGCCCGCCATGGCAGCACCCATCCCGGAAATCAACCTCGCGTCCCTGCGGAACCACGGTGACTCTCAGCCGAACCGCAGCGCCCGCTCAACCTCCCGGATTCCCCGCGTCATCGGCACCGTACGCCCACTCCGCAGCACGACCACATGGTCGCCTTTGAAAAGCGGCTGCAGTTCCCGCACATGATCAAGATTCACAATGGCTCCGCGGCTCACCCGCAGAAAATGAGCCGGGTCGAGCTGCGATTCCAGTTCGCTGAGCGTCTCCCGCAGCACGTGCTCCTTGCCCCCGGCATGCACGACCACATAGTTCCCCGCACTCTCGATGCACTCAATGTCGGCCACCCGTACAAAGGAAATGCGGTCGCCCGACTTCACCGGAAGTCTCGCCAGATGGCGCTGACTCCGCTCCGCCAGCAGTTCCATGAGCCGCCGGGCTTCCTGACCGGAATCCCGCCGCGCCATGTGATCCCGTGCCCGCTCCAGCGCTTCGGCAAACCTCGCCGGCTTGCAGGGCTTGAGCAGATAATCGAGTGCGTGTGCGTCGAATGCCCGGACGGCATGCTGATCCCATGCCGTCATGAAAATCACGATTGGCCATTCCTCCCTGGGGATGGCCTCGAGAACCCCGAAGCCGTCGCGGCCCGGCATCTGAATATCGAGAAAGAGCAGATCAGGATGGTGTTCCCGCACGGCCGCCACCGCTTCGTTCCCATCCGCACACTCGGCCACCACCGCGATGTCCGGATGGCTGCGCAGCAGGTGTCGGACGCGGTCGCGCGCCGGAGGTTCGTCATCGGCAATGACGGCTCGGAGATTCAGGGGAGATGCCATGGGAGGGAAATCACAATGCGGGTGCCGCCTTCCGGAAGTGCTTCCATGCGGAGATCCTGCGCTTCTCCGTAAAGCGCCCTCAGCCGGTCCCGCGTATTGGCCAGCCCAATGCCACCGCCGCGGGCCGCCGAACCACCTGCAAAACCAACCCCGTCATCGCTCACCGACAGGATCAGTCGATCGGCTTCCCGGCGGGCCGCCACCGTAACCGTACCCGGACCCGGGCGGGGCTCGAGTCCATGCCGCACCGCATTCTCCACGACTGGCTGGAGCACCAGCGCGGGCACGAGCGCCCTCAGCAGTTCCGGGGGAACTTCCTCCCGGAAGGAAATGCGGTCGCCAAAGCGCGTCCGTTCGATGTCCGTGTAGAGCCGCAGCAGTTCCATTTCCCTCGCCAGCGGAACTTCGTGCGTACCCGTGCCCTGCAGCGACGCCCGCAGCAGCTCGCTTAGACTCAGAATCATCTCATCGGCTGCCTCCGGACGCGTGTGCACCAGCGAGGAAGCCGCATTGAGCGTATTGAAGAGAAAGTGAGGATTGATCTGCAGGCGGAGGGCATCGAGCCGGGCGTTGGCGAGACTTGCCTCCAGTTCCAGTGCCCTCCGCTCCCTCTGCTGCGATCGCCGCAGAAAGGACAGGGCACAGGTCACGCTGACCACCCCGCCGTAGATCACGGCATCAATCACGGTCCGGAAACCGAATGGCCCGAACGGTCCCCTCGGCCGTCCGGCTCCTCCGGGAAAGGGATTTCCCGCAGCAGGTCTTCCTCCCGCCATTCCCCGCGGCGGGCCGGGCCGCTCTCCACGCATGCCTGGAGGTCCCGGTCCTCGATCCTGGGGAGGTCCTTGATTCAGCGGAGGTCCCTGCTGCCCCGGAACGCGGTCGCCCGGCCCCCGTGGCGGCAGCCGTTCGGGTGTGAGCCAATGGCAGACGAGCACTGCCAGCGTGCAGCCCGCCGCATGCGCGAGCAGGTTCGCTGGAAGCGGAACCTTCCGCCAGAGCAGCCAGCGCGTCAGCAGCAGCACGAGCGGAAGCAGCAGCAGCCACGGTTGCCAGAAGCTCACCGACCGCTGCAGTGCCTCGCTCCATTCCAGCGGACCCGTCAGCACGAATTGCGCCGCGAAGAGCAGAACCAGTCCCGTCCACACCCCCGCAAGGGCAAGGACCGAGACGAAGACAGGCTGCCACCCGGAAAACGGCCGTTCGCCCGCAGCCACAGCCTCCCCCGCAGGCCCCGGGAACGGTGTACCCGCCTCATCCTGCGCATTCATGCTTTCCGCTGCGTCCCGCATGGTCATTGGTCTGGAATTCCCGCCGTCAGAGAAGCCTCATGGCGGCGATGTGGGCCCATGATT
>CAZSDE010000479.1:0-3260 GCA_964605435.1 uncultured Akkermansia sp. | reverse complement strand
GTGGGATGGCGGGTTCCTCGGCCCGGCTGCTGTGCGGCAGGGAGGCGAGGAAGGCGAGTGTGAGCGCCGTGCTGACGGGAAGGGGGATCATGGCTTGAAGAACCGGGCCACCGTGATGGTGGCATTCATGCGCGGGGGAACCGCTGCCGTGGCCGGGGTGAGGAGGAGGTATTTGATGACGTGGAATTTCTCCGGCGACTGGATTTCGCTGAGCCAGCGGAAGAGGGCCTGGTCAGGGCCGGTGAGTTGAAGGGTGACCGAGAGGTCGCGGTGGTGCGGGCCAGCTTCCGGTTTGAGGAGGACGGGAGAAGAAGTGGTGAGGCCGCGGTCGCGTGCGGTGGTGACGAGTTGTTCGAGGAGGCGGCTGTGGGCGGTGCCGGGGTCATCGATGGTGTGCATGGTGGCGTCGAGCCATTGCTGACGTTCCGTCCAGAACGGAGCGTCGCTGGCGGCGGCGACGGCGGCGGCCGAGCGCGGCCCGAGATTTTCGATGGTGTTGCGGGCGGCGGCGCGGCGGCGGCCGAGGGCATCATCGGCCAGCCAGAGTCCGGTGAGGGCAATGGTGGCGGCGCAGGCTGTGAGGAGGATTTTCTCCGATCTGGTGAGGGGACGCATCACTTGAGTTTCCCTTTGATTTCGAAGCGGGCTGATCCGTCGTTTTCGAGGGACGGCTGAGCCATGCTCCATGAGAACACGCCCAGCGGGGCGTCGGCTGTCACCGCATTGTAGTAATTGTAGGCATCGCGGGCCGAGCGCGCGGTGCCGGCGACCGAGACCTCGCTTAGTTTGGTTTCGAAGCGAGTCATGACGACGTCGGCGGCATTGAGGCAGCGGGTGAGAGCGTCGAGGTGGGCGGCGGGGTAGCGTTTCGATTCGAGGGCGCTGCGGAGGGCGGACCATCGCTGCTGGGTTTTTTCGACGAGGTCGTGGGCGGCGCGGAGGGCGGCGTCGGTTTCCGTTTTCTCGCTGGGGACATCGAGAGTGCTTTCCATGCGGGCCGCGGTGGTTTCGAGGGATGCGACTTCCTTGTACTGGCCGTGGAGCCATGAGGCTGGGAGGGCGAGAGCGGCGGCGGCGGCGGCCCATGCCACGAGGCGGGACCGGCGGCGGCGTCTGGCGTCGGCGTGGGAAGGAGGCAGGAGCTGTGAACCTGCGGCGCGGCGGACGAGCCGGGGGTCGGGTGCGGGGCGGGGCGCGGTGTGGACCGGCAGGCCTGTGGCCGACGCGAAAACGGCGGCGTCCTCCGGTGGGAAATCTCCCCAGAGAGTGAGGGCGGTGGGAGGTGGGATGATCTGCTGCTGCCGGAGGGCGAGCGAAGCGAGGTGGATACTGGAGGCGGATTCAGTGGCTGGTGACTGCGACGATCCGAGGATCTGGGAATGGACGAGTTCGCCGGCGCTGGAGGCGCAGAGGACGAGCCTGCCCTGTTCCTCCGAGACGACGAGGTGGTGTTTCGGGAGTGGGAGGAAGCGGAAGGCCGGGGCGGTGGCGTCTGCTTTGGCAGCCGAGAGGAGGGCGGAGGCACCTGGGAGGAGGACATCCACGCAGACGAGCGGCGAGCCATGTTCCGGCCGGATGAGCTGGGCGGTGAAGGGGGCTGGTTCGGAGCCGTGCTGGGCGAGTCCGCGTTTTTCGAGTTGGGCGAACGCCAGTTTGCGGATGAGGGATTTGTCTTCCGTGGGTGCCGGGAACGAGAACGTGCGGCAGAGTCGGGCGGGGAGGCCGATGGTGGGAGTGCTGCCGTCCGTCGCGGGGTCATCCATGTCGCGGATCCATGAGGTGGTGCGCGTGAGGTTCCAGAGTTCCCATCGCTGCTGGGGGGATGGGAGGATGGTGGGAGAGCCGGCCATGGGGAAATTATTCTTCGTAGACGAGGAAGACACCTTCGCCCGAGATGATGGTGAGGCGTCGTTCGAGCCCGCCGACGGTGGCGAGGCATTCCGTGCGTTTGACGGGATGGTTGAGGGTGAGGATGCGGGAGACCGCGGAGTAATTCTGTTCTGGGACATCGAGGAGGCTGCGGACCTCCTTGAGGGTGGCGAAGACGGGATCGTCTTTGGTATCGCGGAGGTTGTCCGGGCCGAGCCGGGCCGTGGTGAAGCGTGAGACTTCCGAGGGAGTCACATCGAAAAGGACTGCGAGGAGCTGAGGTGAAGCCAGCGAGACATCAATGGTGCCATCGCCGAAGAGCGTGAGCCAGCGGCGCCAGTCTGGCTGACGGCGTTCCACTTCCTCGAAGCCGCGCACGAGGAGGAGATCATCGAGGCTGGAGAACGGGCGGTTATGGGGAAAGTCCGGACGGTCCACGGTCAGGTAGAACTCGCGTTCTGCGCCCATGGTGCGGGGATTCGAGTCGGCATCGATCCAATCGGCGATGGAATCCGCGAGGGTGCGGGAGGCGCTGGCGTCGAGGCCCCATGATTCGAAGAGCCGGGTGGCGAAGCGCCGCTGGAGGCCGCTTTCGCCGAGTGCATTGATGGCGAGGGCGGTGCCTTCGGTGGTCTGGTTGACTGAGTAGGAAGAGGTGGGCGAAACCTGCTGGGAGAGGAGGGGGTCGCCGCGGCCGATGGCCGGATGACCGGCGAGCGTGCGGGCCGACTGCAGAAGGAGCCGGGCGCGGAACTGTTTGTCGGCGGCGATGGATTCATCGAGTCCGCGGTCGAGGTGGCGGACGAGTCCGATGATGGCGAAGGCCATGAACATGATGGCCCAGAGGACGAGGAGGAGACTGGAGCCGCGCGGGAGCCGGCGTGAGCGGTCGGGGCGCATGATTCAGGAAGTGGTGAAGACTGCGCGGACCGGGTGGCGGCGGCCGGGGAGAAGAATCTGGAGTTCGATGAGGCTTGGGCGGGAAGGTCCCTGCTGATCGATCCATTGTTTTTTGCCGGGATCCCAGAAGCGCCAGACCGCGCTCTGGATTTCCGGGAGGAGATCCATCCAGAAGCGGCCCTTGTCGTCGGGTCGGACCAGTTGATTGCCCGAGCGAGACTGCAGTGGGCTATCGGGGAGCGGGTCGCAGTCGCTGCCCACACGGTAGAATTCCGGGGTGGTCATGGCGAGCGAGAAGCGGCGTGCGGGGGACAGAGAAGTGGAGGCTTGCGGATTCGTCTGTCTGCTGGCGGAGATGCGGTCGTCCGGCCATGGCCGTGGGGCGAGGGTGATGGATGGATGTTCCCATTGTGGTCGTTCCCCCCAGAGGAAGGCTTGGCGGACGCCGCGGAGGGTGAGTTCCTGCTGGAGGGGTTCGTTTTCCGTGATGC
>CAZSDE010000478.1:2110-3263 GCA_964605435.1 uncultured Akkermansia sp. | reverse complement strand
CGCGCGGCCCGCCGGCTCTGGATTTCCACCCTGTCATGGACCAGCCGGCCGCACGCGCACCCGCAGCAACCGACCCCGCGCCGTTCCGTCCGGAGTTGGCCAAACCGCGGTTTCGCTGCCATCCCCGGCTGCCGTCACCGCAGCCGCCGCTCCCGGCACCGCCACCCAGCCAGCCGCCGCTTCGTCAATCGTGAACGATTCCAGTTCCCACCGCAGTCCCGTCCCCGCGCGCCGCCGCACGGACAACTGCAGCGGATTCCCTGGCACCAGCACCGCCAGCCCAGCCTCCCGCGTCCCCGCCACCCGGGGATCGGTCCCGAACGCATATTCCCCGAAATTCCCCAGCCCGTCAGTGTCCGGATCTGCCCCTGCGGCCGCCTCCGCTGCCGCAGGATCCGCAAAGTAGCGCTTCGCCCAGCCATCGTACGTCGTCACTCCCAGCCCACCAGGATCAAGCGACGCCAGCCAGCTGCCCGGCAACGCTGGATCGCCACCCACCCACACAAGCGAATGCCCCTCGTCCGCAAGGGCCGGCCAGCCATTGGCGTCGTCATAACGGAACTCGGACAGCACCGTGCCGTCCCGCGCATTGAGCACCACCCGTTCCCCCGCATCGTTGAGATCGCCACTGTATTCGCCCAGCACAGGCCATGGCGCCCCGTAGCGCGACGCATACCCCGCACGGTTCTCCACCACCACCACCGAAGCCCCCGCCGCCAGCCAGTTCTGAATCCCTTCCGCTGCGGTAAACTGGACGCCATTCGAGAAATAGATCCCCGTCAGATCCAGCGGCTCGGTCCCCACATTCGTCAGCCGGATGAATTCAAAGTCGTTCGAATTCGTAAATCCCGCCGCCACCTCGGCCGCAGTCGGACTCGCCGGATGATACATCACTTCCGTGATCTTCAGATTGGCCACCGCTGGCGGAACCGCCCCGGGGAAATAATACAGCACCGTTGGCGCACTCCAGCTCGATCCGTTCGGCACGGTCCCTGTCCCGCCACCCGACTGCGTCGGTGGATCGCTCGGCCGCACAGGATTCACCGTGCGGATAAACAGGGCTGTCGGCCCGGAAACCGTGAGCGGTCCCGTGTATTCCACCGCCGCAGGATTGACATCGGGCGCAAACGGTGGCGGTGGCGTCTGAATCACA
>CAZSDE010000478.1:0-2100 GCA_964605435.1 uncultured Akkermansia sp. | reverse complement strand
GGATCGCTCGGCCGAGCCGGGGTCAGGGTCCGCGCCACCAAGGCCAGCGGGCCGGAAACCGCGATCGGTCCTTTATATTCCACAGCGACCGGACTGATGGCCGGATTGTACGGAATCGAGGACGTCTGCACAATGATGCGCGCCCCGATCAGGAAGTCGTCACCAGCCAGCCCACTGTTGAGCCCATGCACCGCAAGGACGTTCCGTCCCTCGTGCAGCAGCCCCATCTGCGCGGTAATGTCGAAATTCGCATAGGCCGCACCCGTCGCATCCGCCGTCGCCGCCGTCGCGGCCGACGTGTGCGTCAGCAGAGCCGTCGATGGAGCATTCCTCCGCGCTCCAGTCAGTTCCGTGCCATTGAGCCACGCCACAAACCCATCGTCCGACCGCACTTGCAGCTGCACCCGGTTGCCTGCCTTCACCAATGCCATCTGCGCCGCCGTCAGGGTAAACGGAAACCGCACATAGCAACTCTGATTCCCCGCATAATCCACCCCATTGATGCTGCCGGCCCGCATGACATTCGACGCCGACACCGGACTAACCCCGGCAGGAGTGACATTTCCCTCGAAACCAGCCGCCGTATTCCAGCGCACATTGAAGAACGGCTGAAAATTGACCGCTCCTGTCGCCACGGTATCGTCATACCCCACCCCGTTGATCGTTCCCGGCGCATTCGCAAACCACCCGGAATCATCAAAGTCGTCACCATTGTCCCCATTGCCATTCAAGTCAGCCCCACGCCACTGATTCGACGCGCCGCCCGTCGCCGCAGACGTCGGCACAATCGCCCGCACGGGATTCACTTCAGGAAGAAACGTGTCCGCCGTGATGAAACTACCCGCCGCCGGAAGCACCGTCGTCGCACGCGGCCGCGGATCACTGCCGTCCGTCGTGTAATAAATCTTCACCCCGGGCGTCACCGTGCTCGGCGAAC
This sequence comes from uncultured Akkermansia sp., assembly GCA_964605435.1. Lineage (GTDB taxonomy): Bacteria > Verrucomicrobiota > Verrucomicrobiia > Verrucomicrobiales > V1-33 > V1-33. The sequence continues at coordinate 1,163 of CAZSDE010000478.1, read as the reverse complement.
TGAGCGAGACCACCGAACCGACAGGCACCACACCGGATGCCAGACTCGCCACCGGCGGCCGCATGAACTGATTGTCCATGAATTCAAGACGCTTCTGCCACCAGTACTTCAGCCACGCCACTTCACCCGTAAACTGACCATTGAATGTGTTGTTGGTAATCGTCGTGTTGCTCCCGGAAGCGCGGGGCGCAATCGCCGACCATCGGGTCACGTTCCGCTTCGCAGGCGTCCCCGCCGCATTCCCCGGATTGAGCTGATTCGCAAATTCATCAATCCTCGCATGGATCGCCGCAGTACTGAACGCTCCCTGCCGGATCTGATGATAACGGTCAACCCACTGCTGCCAGAAATTCGGATCCCGGAACATCTCATTATACCATGGGTAATGGAAGAAATCAGTCCCGAGATCTCCTCCCTCACCACGCCACGTTCCCCAGTTGAAATCCCGTCCGTCCGTCGATCCCTGGGCCCGGTCGAAATCCCACACCGGTCCCGCCGTGATCTTCCCATACCGTGGCTTGTGCCAGTACGCACTCAACCGCATGGCATCCGCGTTCTTCGTCGATGTGTTCAGAATATGATGGTCAATCATCGCACCCACATCCCAGAACTTCGCATAGCCATTCACCGGATCCATGAAGGTCGCCACCGGACTGAGGGCCGCCCACGCCGATCCAATATGCCCACGCAGCCAGTTGCTCTGAGCAACCGTCACCCGCTTGAACGGATCAGGCGAAACTTCCCGCGGATTCACCCACGCCATCACGTTCTCCCCAGGCCCCATCGTGCCAATATTTCCGAAACTCTGACCCGTGAGCGGACGGATCCCGGATTCCCCCGCATCCAGCCGGTCGACCTTGAACATATACCCACCCTGCACCTCGGGCACCGCATTGTCCGCCAGCGTCAGATTCTCCACGTCCACCCGATCCTGCCCACGCGAGATCTTTTCCATGAAACTATACACCCCAAAGTAATCGGTCGATCCACTGAAGGCTCCCTCAATCGAATTCGTCAGCGTCTGCGTGTTGTGGAAATGCTCGACAAACTTCGTGCGCGGCGCATACCGCCCGATGTCGTTGCTCAGTCGGTAGATCAGATCGTTGTGCATCATGGAACGATCAAAATTGTACGGCGCATGCATGATCCAGTCGGAATGCGAC
>CAZSDE010000477.1:0-3273 GCA_964605435.1 uncultured Akkermansia sp. | reverse complement strand
ACATGAGCACCGAGTGGAAACCGTCGTCGCAGGACAACGAATTCTTCGAAGGCCGCGACCGCGCCACGGGAACCGTCAAGTGGACCGGCACACGTGTCGACCTCGTCTTCGGATCGAATTCCGAGCTGCGCGCCCTCGCGGAAGTCTACGGCTGCGCTGATGGACAGGCGAAGTTCGTGCACGACTTCGTGGCGGCATGGAACAAGGTCATGAATCTCGACCGCTTCGAGCTGGCCTGATCCGCAGAAATCACATGGCCGCCCCGGATCCGTCACCGTGCGGGTCCGGGGCGCTTTGTTTCAGAGGGAAGCGAGCGCGAGGGTGAATTGATTCTGCGGCGATTCGTTCCGTTCGTTCCGGGTCGGAGAGTAGTCGGTCACATGAAGCGACTGATCTGGATGGAAGGTGAGGAGCCGGAGCCAGCCGTCGCCCTGGCGGGGGCGCATCTGGAAATTCACGAGCAGCTGGTGCACGGAGCGCTGCCGGGCATCGGGTGTGGTGAGGCGGCCGAGTCCGTCGGCGGTGACGTGACCATTGATGGTGAAGAGGAAGTTGCCGGCTGGGCTGACGAGCTGCTGCCAGAGTTCCTCGCCGTCGGTTGCGGAGCCCGGGGCCTTGGCGAGCGCATAATCATGAGGGTTATGCTTCTGCTTTTTGCCATGCTGTTTCCAGTTGTACCGGGAATTGTCGTGATAGGTGAAGGCATGCGTCACGAGGACGGCATGATGGTCCTTGTGCGCAGCGGCGAGTTCGCGGGCCCACGAGACGACGGCGGGACGGGGGCCGAATTCGAGGCAGATGACGAGGAAGCGGAATGATCCGGCGCTGAAGACATGGTAGCTGTTTTCCGCGCGGTCGGGTTCCGCCGGGAAGAATCCCCGGCAGCCCGGGCGCTGCGCAAAGAAGGAGGTCGGCAGGAATTCCGAAAGCTGTGTATCCCGGGAAGTGGCATCGCCGCTGGGACCGTAGTCGTGATTGCCTGGCACGAGGCAGAGCGGGAGGTCGGGAGGCAGCGCATTGAGAGCGGCGCGGGCCCGCTGCCATTCGATGTCTTCGTTGTTGTTGGTGATGTCGCCGAGGTGGAAAACCGCAGCGATGCGGCGTTCCTTGCGGTGCGCGGCAATCCAGCGGGTCTGGGCGAGAAACGTCTCCGGTTTCCGTGAGGAGTAGTACTGGGTGTCCGGCAGCACGGCGATCGTGAAGCCGCCATCCGGGGGCGGTGGCGGGGCCCCCTTCACCAGAACAGCATCCGCGTATGGATCCTTTTCCGGGGCAGGCTTCTTCCGCTCAGCCGCGGCAGCGGCCATGGGCGCAAAGATCGCGGAGGCGAGCAGGGATCGGCGGGAATGCATGGCTGCGCAAGTTGCGGTCAGGCAAGGATTCCCTTGATGACCCTGCAGGGGTCGACGCCCGTGAGACGGGCATCGAGTCCCTGGAATTTCACCGAGAAGCGGGCGTGATTGATGCCGCAGAGATGCAGCATGGTGGCGTGGAGGTCGTGCATGGAAACGACATCGAGGACTGCGCGGTAGCCGAGTTCATCGGTGGCTCCCCATGTGATGCCCGGCTTGATGCCGCCCCCGGCCAGCCACATTGAAAAGGCATTGATGTGGTGGTCGCGTCCCGATCCCTGGCCCATGGGAGTGCGGCCGAATTCGCCGCCCCAGATGACAAGAGTGTCGTCGAGCATGCCGCGCTCGAGGAGATCGCGCACGAGGGCAGCGCAGGCCTGATCCGTGTCCCGGGCTGCCTTGGGCATGGATTCCTCGATATTGCCGTGATGATCCCATGCGCGGTGGTAGAGCTGTATGAAGCGGGTTCCGCGTTCCGCGAGTCGGCGGGCCAGCAGGCAGTTGCTGGCAAACGAGCCATCGCCTGGTTCCTTCACACCGTAGGCCTCCAGCACGTGGGCCGGTTCGTCGCGGAAGTCCGTCAGTTCCGGAACGCTCGTCTGCATGCGGAAGGCGAGTTCGTACTGGGCAATGCGGGTGAGCGCCTCCGGGTCGTCATGTTCCGCGGCGGCCAGCTGGTTGAGGCGGTTGATTTCCTCGACGACGAGGCGCTGGGTCGACTGGCAGACTCCGTCGGGATTGCCCACGTAGTGGACGGCGTCGCCGCGCGACTGAAAGAGGATGCCCTGGTACTTGCTGGGGAGGAATCCGGCACTCCACTGGCGCGCCGAGACTGGTTGCGCTCCATTGTAGCCCTTGGCCTGCGACATGAGGACGATGAAACCCGGGAGGTTGTCCGATTCCGAGCCGAGGCCGTAGAGCAGCCATGAACCCATGCTCGGGCGGCCCTTGAGGATTGACCCGCTGTTCATGAAGGCCTGGGCGGGATCGTGATTGATCTGTTCCGTGACCATGCTGCGGATGATGCAGAGATGATCCGCGATGCGCGCGGTATGCGGAAAGAGGTCGGAGATTTCCTGACCGCTCTGGCCATGGCGGCGGAATTCCGTGAAGGGTCCACGGGCCTTGAGAACCGAGTTCTGCAGCTGCGCCAGCTGCTGGCCGCGGGTGAACGATTCCGGAAACGGCTGGCCGTGCAGCCGCTTCAGTTCCGGTTTCCAGTCGAAGCTCTCGAACTGGGATGGACCGCCCGCCATGCAGAGGTGAATGACGCGTTTGATGCGTGGGGCAAAATGCGGAAGGGCAGCCGCGTCCGACCGCTGGCTAAGCCAATGGCAGGCGAACGCGCCGAGGCCGAGGCCGGACTGACGGAGGAACGAGCGCCGGGCGATGGAAATGTCAGGGTTCATGGCAGGGCAGGGGATCAGTACCGGGTAATGGTTTCGTGAAGATTGAGAATCACGCGGCAGAAGGAAGTCCACGCCGCTGCTTCCGTGGCCGGGCCCGCGGGAGGCGGGGCCTGTCCGATGGTGAGCAGTCTGGCGGCCTCGTCCGGCTGCTCCGCCCATTCCTTGCGGACCTTGTCGAGGAAGGCGAGCAGGCTCGCGGATTCCGCTTCGCTGGGTTGCCGGTGCAGGGCGCGCCGGAAGGCAGTGGCGATGCGTTCCGCGTCCGTGCCCGGGCTGGCGAGGAGGTTTCCGGCAAGCACGCGGGCCGCTTCCACAAAGGTCGGATCGTTGAGGAGCGTGAGGGCCTGCTGCGGGGTATTGGAAGCCGTGCGGATGGCGATGCAGTCTTCCCGGGATGGTGCGTCGAAATTGGCGAGCATGGGATGGAGGAAGGTGCGCTGCCAATGCGTGTAGATGCCCCGGCGGTACTGGCTGGATCCATGGTCCGCCGTATACGTGCGGTCCGGAAACTG
>CAZSDE010000476.1:0-3282 GCA_964605435.1 uncultured Akkermansia sp. | reverse complement strand
TCGATCACGAGCGAGCCGGCGTGAAGCATCTCGACCGCATCGACGATCAGCGCAGGAGCCGCCGAGCGGCCGCCGGCGAACGCATAGGCCCGCTCGAGCAGGGTGGCCCGAAGCCGCTTGCCGCCCACGCCGGGTACTTCCTCAAGGCGCGCGCTCTGATGCTCGATGATATCGAAGATCGTGTCGCCGAACTTCGCCACCAGCTTGCGGGCGTAGACCGGCCCGATCCCTTCGATGAGGCCGCTGCCGAGGTAGCGTTCGATGCCATCGCGCGACGACGGAGCCTCCGTTTCCAGATGGTCCGCGCGGAACTGCCGTCCATACTCGGCCACCTGCACCCATTCGCCCTGCGCCCGCACGGTTTCGCCCGGATGAACCGCCGGGACGCGGCCGGTCACTGTGACCGGTTCGCTGCGGCCGCGGATCTTCACCTTGAGCACGGAGTAGCCCGTGTCCTCGGTGTGGTAGGTGACCCGCTCCACGGTGCCGCTCAGCGATTCCATGCGGCAGCAAAGCCGTGCCGCAGGTTCGGGAAAGCGGGAATCGCGCGGGGCATTGGACATTGACGCCGGGCCGGAGCGCACGACAGACTCCGGTTTTCCCTGCTCATCCTGTGAATCCCTCGCGCAAGGCCGTCTTCTTCGGCGAATTCGCCCGTCTTTCGGCCGCCGCCATCCCGGTCGACAAGAGTCTCCGCCTGCTCATGCGGCACGCTCCCCGCGGGCCCCTGCGCTCGGCCCTCCGCGGCATGGAAGCAGCGCTCGCCTCCGGTGCCACCATTGCCGGAGCCATGGCCCCCGCGCTCACTCCGCTCGAGTCCGGAATCATCAAGGCCGCCGAGCAGAGCGGGCAACTGGCGGCCGGCTTCGCCCACCTTGAAAAATGGTACGACGCCCAGGCCCGGGCTCGCAGTGCGGCCCTTCATGCGATGGCCTACCCCCTCCTGATTGCCCATGTGGCCGCCATCATCCCCGTCATTCTCCGCAGCGTTTCCTCGGACAGTCCGATCCTGCTTCCGCTGCTCGGCAGCCTCGCCACCCTCTGGGGCGTCCTTCTCATGCTCTGGCTCCTCTGCCGCGTGATTCTTTCCATCGCCCGTCACTCCCGCCTCGCCGACGCCATCATCAGCGCCATCCCATGGGTCGGATCCGCATGGAGCCGCAGCGGACTCGCCCGCTGGGCCGCCGTCATGCAGTTCCACCTCCAGTCCGGTCAACTCATGTCAGGTGCCTTCGAGGAAGCCGCCGCCGCCGCCGACCGACCCCGCCTGCGCAAAGCCAGTCTGCGGCTTGCCCGGCTCACCGCCTCGGGTCAGCCCGCCGGACCCGCCATGTGCCGCGAATCCATCTTCCCCGAAGAAGTGTCGCTCCACTTTGCCTCCGCAGAGGAAGCCGGCATGCTCGACGTCGAATGTGCCCGCATGGCCACACGGGCGCTGCACGACGCCACGACCGCCGTGCAGCGCGCCGGAGAATGGATCCCGCGCATCGTCTATGCCGGCGCCATGGGCTTCGCCGCATGGCAGATACTCCGCATGGGAGCGGGAATCATCAGCCAGCAGCAGAACTTCATGCGCGACCTCGGACTGTAGCAACGGGAGCAGCGACCGGGCTGGTGCAGCCGGCGGCAGAATCCCGGCGTCAGGCATTGCCCAGCTGGATCATGCCGTAATCCCCGTCCGCACGGCGGAAGAGAACGCAGTCGCGGTCGGTCTTCTGATTGTGGAAGATCACAAACGGACGCTCGCTGAGTTCCAGCTCGGTGATCGCTTCGTCCTCGTAAAGTGGCCGGATCCGGTAGTTTTCCGGATGAATGATGACCGGCTCGATGTCCTCCTTGTGTTCATCCTCGAGGACAGCCGTCCCGAAGACATGTTCGTCGAGGTGACGGATGCTGGCACTGCGCGGACGGTGATTCTTGAGCAGGCGGGTCTTGTGCTTGCGCATGCGGCGCGCAATCTTGCTGATGGTCTCGTCCATCGCCGCATACAGATCGCTGGCGGTGCTGCTGCACTCGATGGTGATGTGATTCGCGCAGAACAGGATGATTTCCGCAAAGTGCCGATGATGCGTCTGCACCTCGAGAATCACCTTCGCTTCGATGATCTTCGGGTAGTCCAGATGCAGGCTCGCCACCTTCTTCTTCGCATAGTCACGGATGGCATCCGTGATTTCCATGTGACGTCCCGTGACGGTGACTGGCGGATCGACATTGATTGTCTGCATGGTTTTGGGTTCTATTGGGGTTGGAAAAATCGGATTCCGGGAATTCTGTCACATGGTAAAGCCTTCGCCAAGATAAAGCCGCCGCGCTTCGGGGTCGTTCACCAGAAAATCCTTGCTGCCATGACGGCAGACACGGCCTTCATAAATCAGGTAGGCACGGTCCACGATGGAAAGCGTTTCGCGGACATTGTGATCCGTAATGAGGATGGCGAGTCCCGCTGAACTGAGGTCGGTCACGATCTGCTGGATTTCGCTGACCGCGATGGGATCGACGCCGGAAAACGGTTCGTCGAGCATGAGCAGGCTGGGCTCGGTGACGAGGCTGCGGGCGATGGTGAGCCGGCGTTTTTCGCCGCCGGAGAGGGTGATGGCGAGGCTTTTGCGGATGTGGCCGATGCCGAAGCGTTCGAGGAGGCCTTCGAGTCGTTCGCGGCGTTCGTTCCGGCTCAGATCCATGGTTTCCATGACCGCCATGATGTTCTCTTCGACGGTCAGCTTGCGGAAAATGGATTCTTCCTGCGGCAGGTAGCCCATGCCGAGGCGGGCCCGGCGGTACATGGGGAGGCGCGTGGCATCTTCCCCGTTGAAGCGCACCGAGCCGCCATCCGGTGCCACCAACCCGACAATCATGTAGAAGGTCGTCGTCTTCCCCGCCCCGTTCGGTCCCAGCAGACCCACGATTTCGCCAGGCCTGACGCGGACATCGACTTTGTTCACGACGGTCCGGCCATCGTAGATCTTCACAAGCCCACTGGTGGAAAGCAGGAAGTCGGACTCGGGACCCTCATGCAGTCCTGAAGCCGCAGCGGCGGCAGTCTCGGCAGAAATCACGGACATTTCGTCAATCGGCGGAGTTCAGCGGGCATTGCCGGATCCCTGGGCAGAACGCGCGGGTCCAGTGGCCTTGTTGCGGTCGGGGGTCGTCGCCGGCACGGGCTTATCCAGCGACTTCGGGAATTCGTCGGCTCCAATCGCCCGTTCCACGGGGAGCATGGTGCAGTTCTTGAACTGAACTTCTTCGGTCTGGCTGAGCATGATGACACTTTCCTTGCTTTCA
>CAZSDE010000475.1:1725-3295 GCA_964605435.1 uncultured Akkermansia sp. | reverse complement strand
CCCAGAATCCAGCGAGGGCGTCCTCGCGGTCGCGGATCTGGGCGGTGCTCATGGCGAAGGCGGCGGCGATGCCGGCGAGGGTGGCGGTGGCGGCGGCGGCGGCGGCCCAATAGCGGAGGAGTTGGACCGGGCGGAGGTCCGGGGCGGTGGTCGCCGCGATCTGGTGCATCCTTGTGGCAAAGCCGTATTCTTCCCGGGCAAAATCAAGGCGTGCGGCAGCGCGCCGGGCATTGCGCAGGAGGCTGTTGAATTCGCTGTCGTTCATGGCGGAAGCGTCAGGGATCGGGTTCATGGGGGAGGGATTCGAGGATCGTGCGGAGGCGGAGGCGGGCGCGGTGGGCGCGGACCTTGACATTCGCTTCGCTCCAGCCCGTGAGAGCGGCGGTTTCCCGTACGGAGCGGTCCTCCAGTTCGATAAGGTTCAGGATGAGTTGGTCTTTCGCGTGGAGGCGATCCATGGCGCGGCGGACGCGGAGAAGAGCGTAGGATTCTTCGGCCTGCTGGGGATGCGGGGTGGAGGGAATGAGGTTGCGGACTTCGAGGGCGAGGGAATCGCTGGAGACTTCCTTTTCGCGGCGCAGGCGGTGGCGGCGGAGGAAGTCGTAGCAGGCACGGATGGCGACGCGGCCGAGCCAGTGGCCGAAGGGGGCAGAGGCCCGCCACGAGGGGAGACCGCGCCAGATGCGGATGAAGATATCCTGGGCGAGGTCCTCGAGTTCGTGATGATTGCGGGCGTATTTCGACGCCATGGAGAAGACGCGGCGCTGGTGGAGGGTGACGAGTTCCGCGAAGGCGGCGCTGCTGCCGGCGGCGGCGGCGCGGGCGAGGGCGTTGATGTGTTCGCAGGACGCCTCCGATCCGGCCTCGGCGGCCGGATCCGCGGGGCGGTGCCGGTCGGGTGCAGGAGGATCGAGAGGCATGCAGACGGTCAGTGTCACTTGGGGGAGGACGGGGCAGGCCGGTGGCATGTTACACGGAAGTGGCTGCGGAAGTGCGGTGCCTCGTGCGGGGGGTGGCTCGGAAATTTACCGCTGGCGCGGGGCGAGCCCGGTGCATTATACCGACCCGCCATTTTTTCAAATTCCCGTGGACGATTCCTACAAGGTCAAGCTCGACATCTTTGAAGGTCCCCTCGACCTTCTGCTGTATCTCATCAAGAAGGATGAGGTGGATATTCTCGATGTGAACATCGAGAGGATCACGCGGCAGTACATTGCGTACATCGATACGTTCAAGATGCTGAACATCGATCTTGCGGGTGAGTTCATCGTGATGGCGGCGACGCTGATGTATCTGAAGAGCCGGATGCTGATTCCCAAGCCTGTGCAGCCGCCTGAGGAGGAGGGGGAGGAGGAAGATCCGCGCTGGGAACTGATCCGGCAGCTTATTGAGTACAAGAAGTTCAAGGATGCGGCGTCGTTTCTGCAGAAGCGGCAGATGCAGATGGAGCATGTGTATCCGGCGACGCCCGAGGTTCCGGATCTGCAGAAGGTGGCCGAGCCGTCGTCCGGGCTGCCCGAGCTGGGGATTTTCGATCTCATCCGGGCCTTTCAGAAGGTGCTCGCGCGGT
>CAZSDE010000475.1:1355-1715 GCA_964605435.1 uncultured Akkermansia sp. | reverse complement strand
AGAAGGAAGATCTGCGGGAGATTGCCGACGACCGATTCACGGTGGCGGACAAGATCGAGTATCTGCTGCAGACCGTGCCGCCGGGGGAACAGGTGGCGTTTCTCAGTCTTTTTGCGGAGGCTTCGTCGCGCGATGAAGTGATTGTGACCTTCGTGGCCATGCTTGAACTCATCAAGCTGCGTCAGTTCCGGGTGACGCAGGATCATCTGCTGGGAGAGATCACGCTGTTCCGGAACGAGAATACCTAGCCCTGCCAACCTGCCGACAAAGCCATGACGACTGAGCTGGAAAGTATCGTGGAAGCCCTCGTGTTTGCGTCGCCTGAAGGGGCGTCGACCAAGGAACTGGCTCGCTGTGTGC
>CAZSDE010000475.1:0-1287 GCA_964605435.1 uncultured Akkermansia sp. | reverse complement strand
GGAAAATGCCCCGGAATCGGTGACGCGGCATGCGGCTGTGACGGAGGAAGACATTGACGCTGCCATCAGCCGGCTCAATCTGCACTACATTGAGTCCGGCCGGGCTTTCCAGTTGGTCGAGCGTCCGGCCGGGTGGCGTATTGTGAGCCGGCCAGACTGGGCGCAGTGGGTCCGCGAGCTGTTTCCTGACAAGAAGCCGCAGCGGCTCACGCCGAGTGCTCTCGAGACCCTGGCGATCATCGCGTACCGTCAGCCGATGACGAAGAGTTCGATTGAGGCGGTCCGCGGGGTCAGTGTGGATGGTCCGCTGCAGACGCTTATGGACCGGAATGTGGTGCGGATTGCCGGGCGGGCCGACCTGCCGGGTCGACCACTGCTTTACGAGACCACGGAATTGTTCCTTGAGCATTTCGGAGTGCGGTCGGTCGACGACTTGCCGAATGCGGCTGAACTGCGGGCTGTGAAGCTGCCTGAACCGGAAGAGGAAAAGCCGGCCGAGGACGGTGGTCAGGCTGAATTGCCGCTCGAGGGAGGCGATGGTGCGCCTGCGGTGAAGCCGAAGAAGGGGAGGTCGAGGAAGGAAAAGCCGGCGGTGGAAGCGGCAGCGGCAGAGCCGGAGACCACGGCGGCCGAGCCGGAACAGGCTGCGGCGGAACCAGAAATCGTTGCGGCGGAATCTGAGGAGGAAGAAGAAACCGTGGTTTTCCTTGGGGGTGATGCCGAGGATGAGACGGATGGCGGAGGGAACGGGGATGCTGAGGCCGGGGATGAATCAGGCGACGGTGAGCGTGGTTGATCCGCGAGGTTCAGCCGAGCGCAGCGAGGGCGGAGGGGCTGGCGAAGCGGAGGCCGCTGAGGCTGGGGAACCATGGTTCGCTGCCGGGATTTCTCGTGAGGACGAGGACATGGAAGGATCGTCCAAGGTGGCCTGGGTGCGTGAGGCTCTGGAACTGGCGTCGCCATGAAGCAGCGGCCGGGGATTGATCGCCATCGAGGGCGGGCAGGGAAGGAGCGGCGGCTCCAGTGAGGAAGCGGGCTTGATCAAGAAAGGCGGCGACGTGGCATCCGGCAGCGCGGGCGGCGGCGGCGGCGAAGGAGAAATCGACGTGGGCCGTGATGTCGGTTTCCCCGATCGCATCGAAGGGATTTTCGTGGGCCTGGTGACCCCGGAAGCAGCGGAAGGTGCCGGTGCGGCGTGCGGGATCGTAGTAATCGGCTGCGCAGAAACCGTAATCGATGAAGAAGAGGGCACCGTGAGCAATGGTGGCGGCGGCGAGGCGGACTTCG
>CAZSDE010000474.1:0-3299 GCA_964605435.1 uncultured Akkermansia sp. | reverse complement strand
GCAGGCGGTTTTCAGCCTCCGCGGCAAACCTCTCAATACCTTCGGACTCACCAAAAAGGTGGTCTACGAAAACGAGGAATTCAATCTCCTCCAGCACGCCCTCAATATCGAGGATTCCGTCGATGACCTCCGCTATCAGAAGGTGGTCCTCGCCACGGATGCAGACGTCGATGGCATGCACATCCGGCTGCTCATGATCACCTTCTTCCTCCAGTTCTTCCCGGATGTGATCCGCCGCGGCCACCTCTTCGTCCTCCAGACCCCGCTCTTCCGCGTCCGTTCCCGCAAGGAAACCTTCTATTGCTACACCGAAGAAGAAAAGCTCACCGCCATCAGAAAGTGCGGCAAGGCAGCCGAAATCACCCGCTTCAAAGGACTCGGCGAAATCAATGCCTCGGAATTCAAGCACTTCATCGGACCGGACATGCGCCTCGACCCGGTGGGCATGGATCATGCCCATTCCATCCGCGACCTCCTCACCTTCTACATGGGGAAAAACACGCCGGAACGCCAGGAGTTCATCATCCGCAACCTCCGCATGGAACAGGATATCGCTCCGGATCAGGAACCAACGCCGCCGGAAGACGCCGAAGCAGCCTGAGGCCCCGCCCCGCGGTCCGGAGGCACCTCACCAGCGCACCGAAACCATGACCCACTGAATACCGGCACCGGGTTCCGTGGAAAACCGCATGGCCGCTAGTACGGCGCGGAGCTTCCCATAGTCCACCCCGGACGCCGGCGTCACGGGAAGGCAGAACGCCACCCGGCCCGCGGCATCCACACCCAGCATGCACGGCACCGCTGCCGTCTCAGGCCACGCTTCCCCCACCAGATCGTCCGGCCACGACGGCATCCTCAGCACTTCGCGCGAACCCAACCCGGATTCCACCACCAGCGACGGAATGGGCCGCGGAAGTTCGGGTTCCTCGTCCGTTGCCACACCCGCTGCCGGAGCAGCCACTGGCACCGCAGCCACCGCAGGAGCCACAACTGCAGGCAGCAGTGGACTGCCCGCCTGCACCCCGGGCGGCAGGGCCTGCGGCAGCAGCGGCAGCGGAAACGGCTTCAGCGCGGCCATGGGGCGCTGCTCAGCACCGAAAGCCGAGGGCACCACTTTCGCCAGCGCCGCCACGTCCCGTTCCCATGAAGCCCCGGCCTCCCTCCGCCACATGCCCGGGAACCGATCCTCCGCCGCACTCACCAGCGCCTTCGTTTCCGGCTGATCCGACGCCAGATGCAGCACGGTCTGCCGCGGAGGAGCCGTCCGCACGATTGCCGGATTCACCACCCGGAAAAGATAGAACATCCCGCCATGCAGCGCCGCCGCCAGCAGCAGCGCCAGCAGCAGGCGACGCCGCGTCCAACCCGCCCGCTTCCACTGGAAGATCAGGTGGCCATGATGCTGCGTCGCTTCGGTTTCCTCTCCCATCAGCCCGCATCCTGCACCCGCACCCCCGCCCCGCAAGCGCCTGATGCCATTGGCCTCCGCAAACCCGTAGTACCGAAAATCGGATTGCGCCGCTCCGTCATCTCCAGCAGACTATCGCTTCATACACCCTGAGTTTTCCATGAACCGAATCTCCCTTCTTTCGATGGCGGCCTTTGCCGCTTCCGCCATGGCGGCCAACGCGGCCTCCGTTTCCTTCAACTCCGGCAGCCTCGGTGCCTCTGCCAATGGCACGGATGCGGATGGCGTTTTCTACGGCGCTGGCGCGGTGGCCTCCGGCGGCGATCAGGCTGCCTTTTACTCGGGTGCCGGCATCAACACCGTGGTCCCCTTCAATGGCGGCATCAATCCCGCTTCCTCCAGCCCGTTCTCGATCGAATTCTGGGCATTCCCCACGGCATGGGACAATGACGATGCGCCGATTGCCAACCGGGTTTCGGCGAGCCCTCGTTCGGGCTGGGCGTTCTTCCAGCGCGGTGAAGCGGAAGGCTGGAACCTCCGCATGTACAATGGAGCCGGCAGCGACTACGGCTGGGATCTCACCGGCGGCACCGCCAGCCTGAATGTCTGGACGCATGTCGTCGCCACATGGGATGGCTCGGCCGCCAAACTCTACGTCAATGGCATCCTCGCAGACGATATCAACAACCCGACCAAGAACGGCGTCTACAATGCCAGCACAACCGCCAACCTGACGATCGCTTCCTCGGACTCGGGCAGCCCGTTCAACGGCGGCGTCGACGAGGTCGCTTTTTACGGTGCCGCGTTGTCCCCGTCCCAGATTGCCTCGCACTTCAGCACGGCCGGCAGCGCCGTTCCCGGGGCCTACCACAACCTCGTGCTTTCCAACGGGGCCCGACTCCTCCTTTCGAACAACGGGGTGATCCCGGAACCCAGCTCGGCCGCCCTCCTCGCCATCGGCGCTCTCGCCCTTGGCCGCCGCCGCCGCTGAGCCACGCAAAACTCTTCCGCAGCCCGGTTTCCCTCGCATGGGGAACCGGGCTTTCTGCTGCCTTCAGGCCGCCATCTCAGAACCCAGCCACCGTCACTCCGCGCTCGCCACAGAGTCGTTCCACTTCGCCCCGCTCGAGAATGAGCGTCCGTCCGGCCTCCACTCCGATCAGCTGGATGCCGGCCTCGGCTGCCGTCTGCACAGTCTGGGCCCCGATCACAGGCACATCAAAGCGCAGGTCCTGACCGGGCTTGCTCACCTTCACCATGACGGCTTTTCCCTTCCCCATGGCTCCCCCGCGGCGCATGCACTCGTTGGTTCCCTCGAACGCTTCAACCGCCAGCACCGTGCCGCGGCGCACCACTACGGTCTGCCCTACATCGAGTCGGCTCATTTCCCGGGCCATGCGTGCCCCGAAACCTATGTCTTCCATGTCGCGCGCCTTCCGCACTGGCCCGCAAATGTGACCGTGCGGAGCAAGGTGGTCGTCCAGATAACTCGTAGCCGGCAGCAGTTCGATACCGTCGCCCGCCAATTCCGACGCCACCGCTCCGAAAAGCGATTCCGCATTCCGTTCCTTCACCTTCGCCAGCATCATGAGCGTGCGCAGATCCGGACGCAGATCGAAAAGATTGCGCGGCGCAATCTGACCGACCATGACGGCATGCCTCACGCCTTCTCCACGGAAGAACCGGATCATCCGGCTCAGCTGCCCGACCCGCAGCCATTCGACGGCATCGACCGTTCCGGCAATTTCCGGGCGCGTCTCGTTCTCGAAGGCGGCCACCACGAGTCGCTGCACGCCCGCCTTCCGGGCGGCCTCGGCCATCGTGAAAGGATAGACTCCATTCCCCGCAATCAATCCAAGCGTCTCTGGCACTGTCGACATCGCTTCCTCTT
>CAZSDE010000473.1:0-3303 GCA_964605435.1 uncultured Akkermansia sp. | reverse complement strand
CGCGCTCGTCGGCATGGCCGGCCACGACCTGCGCACGCCGCTCGCCGACGACCTCGGCTACGCGGAACTGCTCGCGACGATGCCGCCCGACGAACCGCTCCACGCCCACCAGGACGCGCTCGAACTCATGGAACGCCTCGGTCGGTCGGCCCGCGTCCGCCAATCGATCATCCGGCACGCCTTCCGCTTCTATCTCGGCCGCAATGAAATGCTGAGCGATGCTGCCACGCTGCGTGCGGCCGACCGTGCGTATGTGGAAAGCGGCGGCAGCTTCAAGGCAGTCATCGTCTCCCTGCTTGCGTCCGATTCCTTCCTTTACCGCAAGTGAACCTCCCTGCATTGGACCACCCACCGTACGGCAAACCCGCATCGACACGATCATGAACCGAAGAGACTTTTTCCATCGTTCGGCCCTTGCGACGGGCGGGCTCGTCCTTGCGCCGTGGCTGCATCAGGCCATGGGGTCGCCCCTCGCACAGAAGGCTCCGATGAGATTCATCTTCGTGCACAAAGGCAACGGATTGTTTCCCGATGTCATGGTGCCGCCATCGCTTTCGGCGGAGGATGCGGCGAAGGAACGGGCAAGGGAAGCCTTTTCTGTTGATCTGCGGAATCACGAACTGCCTGCGTGGATGGCACCGATTGCGGCGCACAAGGAAAGCCTGACCATTCTTCAGGGATTGTCCGGGATGATGTGCACCACGGGGCACCACACATGGCAATCGTCGCTCGGGGTCTACCGGGCCAATGAACGCCCCAGCTCGATCAAGTGGGCGACCGTTGACTTCGAGCTGGCGCGACTCTTTCCGTCGCCGTTCGAGCACATTGAACTCGCCTGTTTCCCGGACGGCGGGGGGAATTCGCGCGGCAACATCGAGGGTATCGATGTCGGTTTTTCCGCGCGCGGGCAGGGTCAGCCGAACTATGCCTTTGGTTCGCCGAAGGTGGCGCTGCGGGAATTGTTCAAGTCGGTGGCAGCCGACCGGAGCGACCGGAACCGCTATGCGCTGGAGCGGAAGCTGCTGGAATTCACGGCGGGGAACGAGACTGCGCTGGGGGCAGGGCTGCAGGGAAGCGAGCGCGGCAAGCTGAACAGTTATGCGGATGCCATCAATGACATCCGCCGCCGCAACAGCGAGGTCGATGGCATGGCCGAGGCGATCCGGAAGCATCTTCCGGTACTCGATCCGAAGTATCTCGCAGATAGCCTGACGACGACCGACCGCCAGCGCGGGCATACTGAGATTCTCCTGTCCACGCTCATATCCGGGATGACGAATGTGGTGGCCTTCACGGTCGATGAACTGGGGACGCCGTACACGGGATTGCCCGGGCTGGAGGGGGCGGGACCCGTGAATCTGCACGATGTCGGTCATGGCAAGCCGGCAGGCAATGTTCCGGCGCTGGAGGTGCGGACGACCCTGCGTACGCATCACATGACATTGATCGACACGATCATTGCGCGGCTCAAGTCGGTTCCCGAGGCGGATGGCAACATGTTCGACAATACCATGATTTTCTATTTTCCGGACAATGGCGAGACGCATCACAGTCACGGGATCGAATGGCCTTTCATGGTTTTCTCGGGTCGTCATGCCAAGCTTGATATCGCGGGTCGCTACATCCGTCTGCCGAAGCACGGCGTTCCGGGTCACCGCACGCTCGGCAATTGGTACACTACCATTCTGAATGCCTACGGGAATCCCATCCGGCATTTCGGGGATCTCGACATGGCGCTCGAGAGTCAGAAGATTCCCCAGATCGGAGCGATCCCGGAATTCCTGTCATGACGCCCCGGTTGGGAACAGAACATTCTTCTTTGCCATGAGAATGCCTTCGCTTATCCTGCTGCTTGGGGCGGCGCTGCTGGTCTTGTGTCCGGGCCGTGCGTCGGCGGCGCGCCGGCCGAATTTTGTGTTTGTGATCGCCGATGACCACCGATGGGACGCGGTTGGGGCGGTGCAGCGGGAACAGGGCGGGCAGGCGCGTTATCCATGGTTTGAAACGCCCGCCATGGACCGGCTCGCCATGGAAGGCGTCCGCTTCCGCAATGCCTTCATCACGCATTCGATCTGCTCGCCCGGCCGTGCGGGTTTCCTCACCGGGAAGTACTCGCATGCAGCCGGCATCATGGGCAACAGCCGGCCATTTCCGCCGGAGTCGGTGACGCATGCGACGCTGCTGCGCGGCCATGGATACCGCACGGCCTACTTTGGAAAGTGGCACATGGGGAATCAGAAGGGTCAGCGCCCGGGTTTCAGTCACTCCGTCAGTTTCATCAATCAGGGAGCCTATCAGGATTGCCCATTCGAGATCAATGGAGTCAGTCAGCCGACCAAAGGATGGGTCGACGATGTGACGACGGACTTTGCGATCGACTGGCTCCGGAAGAATCATGCGGAACCATTTTCCGTGGTGGTGGGTTTCAAGAGTCCGCATAACCGCCGGGGCGGGGACAGTCTGCCAGCGAGGCTGCGTTCGCTTTACGAAGGAAAGACGACGCGGCGCACACCGAACTGCGACCTCGCTGCTGTCTACCATGCGCCCCTCACGGAGGCGGACAAAGGCCGGGAACGCGGGCTCTCGGCTAACTCCGTGCATCTCGATTATCTGCGGCACATCAAGGGAATCGACGAGAATCTGGGGCGTCTGCTTGATGTGCTCGACGAACTGGAGATCGCTGAGGATACGGTGGTCGTCTACACGAGCGACAATGGCTACTTTCTGGGTGAACGTGGGCTCGGCGATAAGCGGGCACTCTACGAAGAAGGCATCCGCATTCCCTTTCTGGTGCGATACCCAAGGCAGTTTCCCAAGGGAAAAACCGTCGATGAACTGGTCATCAATCAGGACCTTGCGCCGACCTACCTCGACCTCGCCGGTCTTCCGGCCCGGCCGGACATGCACGGTGCCAGCTTCAAGGCGCTCGCGCTCGGTGAAAAGCCGTCGGGCTGGCGCACTTCATTCCTTGCCTATTACCACAAGGAACTCGGCGACACTCCAACCTGCCACGGGATCCGTACGGCGACGCATAAGCTCGTGCGCTATCCGAATGTTCCGGAATGGACCGAAGTCTTCGATCTGACCATGGATCCCTATGAAACGAAGAATCTGGCGTCCGATGCTGCCCTCACGGCTCGCCTCGCCGCGGAACTCGATGGCCTCATGAAAGCGGTCAACTACACTGCGCCTCCGAGGGCCAATCTGCCGCGGAAGAGTGAGGAAGTGCGATAAGCTTTCCGCGGCACTACCCCGCAGATGAGTCAGGCGGTTTAGGTGTCCGGGGTTGAGACGGGCTGGCTG
>CAZSDE010000472.1:0-3312 GCA_964605435.1 uncultured Akkermansia sp. | reverse complement strand
CGGGCACCCGGCTCACCCTCTACCGCAACCGTGGGATCGGGCACTTCCTCGATGCGCCGCTTTTCGATGGGGCGGTCAGCCGGGCCACGCTTGACGCCATGCTGGGTGCGATTCTCGAGCAGGTCGATCTGCCGCGCCGAGCGATCCGCCTTGCGGCGAAGCGTCAGGGGACGGCGGCCCTTGCCTTCTTCGACCTTGAAGCTCCTCAGGTGGCCGCGCCGGCTGGGGGCGACGCGCTCAGCTGGCAGCAGGCCTGCGAAACCGTCAGCCGCGCCTTTCATGGGGCCTATCCACGTCTCGGCAGCTACTTCGATGAGATGCTGCGTTCGGCATGGATCGAAGCACAGCCGCGGCCCGGCAAACGACCGGGTGCCTTCTGCACTGGTTCGCTTCTCCGCAAGGAGGAACGCGTCTACATGACATGGAACGGCACCGTGCATGACATGGTCACGCTTGCCCACGAAGCCGGTCATGCATGGCATTCGTCCATTCTCCGGCCCGCCCGTCCGATGGCGGCCGATTACCCCATGACCCTTGCCGAAACGGCCTCGAACTTCGGCGAAATGATTCTCCTCGACGGTCTCATGAAGGGAAATGGGGTCACTCCCGAGACGCGCTCATGGTTGCTCGATCAGGAATTGCTGCGGGCCCATGCCTACCTGCTGAATATTCCCATGCGCTATCAGTTCGAGAAGAGCTTTTACGAGGCCCGCTCGCAGGGCGAAGTGTCGCCTGGCGAGCTGTGCGGCCTCATGGACAAGGCGCAGCGCGACCTTTATGGGGACACCCTGCTGCCTGACGGAACCGATCCTTATTTCTGGGCGTCGAAGATGCATTTTTTCATCACGGGTGTTTCCTTCTATAATTTCCCGTATGTGTTCGGCTACCTGCTCAGTCAGGCCCTCTTTGCCCGGTTCCACGAGGAAGGACCGGATTTTCTGCCCCGCTACGAAGCCTTTCTTGCCATGACCGGCAGTGCCACGTGCGAGGAAGCCGCCCGGCGTACCCTTGATGCCGATATCACCAGGAAAGACTTCTGGGAAGCCGCGGTCCGCGCCATCAGTCCGATCCTTGCGGCTGCGGAGGCGTGAACCGCGCGGCCATAGGCGCGGCGGAGCGTCCGTGAAAGCGGCAGGCCCAACTGCTGCGTCATGCGGGTGTGTCCGATTCCTCGCGGCGGGCGCAGAGCCAGAGGAGGTCGCTGAGGCGGTTGAGCCATGCGATGACGACTGGCGGGGCGGGTTGTCCCGATGCAGCGAGGGCGGAGACCGAGCGTTCGGCGCGGCGGGCGACGCAGCGGGCCATTTCGAGCCATGCGGAGCCGTGGTGACCGCTCGCTCCGGGGGTGGACCAGCCTTTGAAGCCATCGGGGAAGGCGGCTTCCTGGCTGGCGGCTTCCGCGGTGAGCCGGTCGACTTCCGTCTGCGTGATCGTGGCGAATCCCGTGGTGCGGTAGCGGTCTTCGTTTTCCGGTCCGGCTGAGAGCATGCCCATGATGGCGACGAGGTCGTGCTGGGCGCGGGCGATGAGGCTGCGGATTTCGGCGTGGCTGACGTGGAGTCGTGCGAGACCGAGGGTGGCGTTGAGTTCGTCCGTGTCGCCGACGGCCTGCATGCGCGGGTGGTGTTTGGGGACGCGGCGGCCGAGCAGGAGGTCGGGTTCTCCGCGGTCTCCGCGGCGGGTGGTGATGGAAGTGGGCATGGGTGGCGGAAAAGGGAAATTCACCGCGCAGAGGCAACGGGACTTAGGGTAACGCCGGCGGGGGGCTGAAGGTTGCGCGATTGCGGTGCGGGCATGGCTGTGGTCACGGATGGCTGATGAAGCCGATGGCTGTGCTGATAGCGTGCGACAAGTTCAAAGGGACCCTGACGGCTGGGGAGGCCTGTGCGGCGCTGCGGGAAGGACTGCTGTCGTGCTGGCCTGGGCTGGAAGTGCGCATTTGTCCGATCGCCGATGGAGGGGAAGGCACGGCTGATGTGCTCAGGGAATCGGGTGGCGGAGAATGGCGGGAGGCATCGGTTCGTGGTCCGCTGGGGAATCCGGTGCGGGCCCGCTGGGTCTGGTTTCCGGGGCAGCGCAGGGCGGCGCTGGAGATGAGTGAGGCCTCCGGGCTGAAGCTTGTGGCGGCGGAGGATCGGGATCCATGGCAGGCCGGAACGAGGGGGACCGGCGAACTCATGCGGGCGGCCATGCAGGCGGGCGCAGCGCAGTTGATTGTCGGCATCGGCGGCAGTGCGACCAATGATGGCGGCGCCGGGATGGCGGCGGCGCTGGGTTATCGGTTTCTGGATGCGGACGGGAGGGAAATTGATCCCGTGCCTGCGGGGTTGGGGCGGCTTGAGGCGATTGTATCACCTGACCGGAGTGGCTGGCCGGAGGTGACGGCGGCCTGCGATGTCACCAATCCGCTGCTGGGGCCCGACGGAGCCACGAGGGTTTACGGGGGGCAGAAAGGAGTGCGGCCCGCTCAGGTGGCTGCCTTCGAGGCCGGTCTGGAGCGGCTGGCTGATGTGGCTGCGCGCGATCTTGGGCTGGATTTCCGGGCCTTGCCGGGGGCCGGGGCCGCGGGCGGACTTGGATTCGGGCTGATGACCTTCTGCGGGGCCATCATGAAGCCTGGGTTTGATCTGGTCGCCGAGGCCAGCGGACTCGCGGACGCGGTGGCGGCGGCGGATGTGGTCTTCACGGGGGAAGGCTGCCTTGACCGGCAGACCCTGCATGGCAAGGGACCGATGGGGGTCGCTGCCCTTGCGAGGGCGCAGGGCAAGCCGGTCATCGCGGTGGGAGGCATCGTCGAGCAGGCGGCCATGGCAGCCTTGACCGGGGCGTTCGATGCCGTGGTGGCTGCGGCGAGTCCGGCGACCCTCGAGGATGCGCTGCGCGATCCTGCCGGGGCGCTCCGGCGGGTTGTGCCGACACACCGTGCGGCCTTTGCGCGCATGCTCGGGCTGGAAGGCTGAGCAAATCCCGATTTCCTGTTCAGGGAAGATTGACAGGGCGGCGCTGGGTTGGCAGGATTAAGTTCCTGTGAAACAAAATTTCATTTCCCTGATGGCGCGGACGGCTGGGAGTCCCTGTGAGAATCTGACGGTGAATGTGGCGGCCGGGCTGGTGCTGCTGACTGTGCCGATGGTGGCGCAAGTTCCGGATGTGGCGTCCGTTGATGCGCTCGCCAAAGAACGAGAGGCGCTGGATGCGACCCTGTACCGCAACGAGGTGGCGGCGCAGAAGCATGAAGAGACCTTTGTGAAGCTGTGGGATGCCATGCGGGCTGGGGACGGCATGGAGGTACTCCAGCGGTTTGCGTTTGGC
>CAZSDE010000471.1:0-3322 GCA_964605435.1 uncultured Akkermansia sp. | reverse complement strand
TGCCGTGTTTTTCCGGGGCCATTCCCGGCACCTCCCCTGCCCTGATTCTGGTGGCGGGGTGGCGGGTTTCAATCCCCTCCGATTCTGGTGAGGTGGGAGGCGGAGCGGATGAGGAAGCTGTTTTTGTAGATGGCTGGGGAGGCTTGGACGGGGAGGTCGAGGGGGTTTTCTGCGAGGATTTCGAATTTTGGGGAGGCGCTGAGGACGGTGGTGGATCCGTTGTCGGCGGTGATGAAGATGCGGTTTTGGTTGAGGATGGGGGAAGCGGCGAAGGTGCCATTGATGCGTTCGCGCCAGAGGAGTTCGCCGGTGGCGGCGAGGGCGCACCATGCCATGCCGCCTTCGGTGATGGCGAAGACGTGGGGGTGGAGGAAGATCATGGAGGGTAGTTTCGGGGGATTTTTGTCCTGTTCCCATGCCATGGTGGATTCGGCGACCTCGCCTTTGGCATTGGCGAGGCGGAAGGCGCGGACGCTTTCGGCACCCTGGAAGCCATTGGGTTGGATGGCGAGGTCGTTGGCGATGATGAGGGAGGGGCTGACGCCTTCGCCTGGGTTGGCGGCCGACCAGAGTTTTTCGCCGGTGGGGAGGAGGAAGGCCTGGACGACATCGCCGGCTGGGGAGATGAGGTGTTTCTGGCCGTCTGGGGATTTCCAGAGGTGCGGGGTGATGTGAGCGATGCGGGAGGTACCGCGCATGGTTTTCCATGCGAGTTTTCCGGAATCGGCGTGGAGGGCGAAGACGAAGCTGCGGTCCCATGGGAGTTGCCAGCCCACGCGTTCCTTATCGGCACCTTCCTTATCGGGGTCGGTGCTCCAGTCCCATGGCATGACGAGGAGATTGTCTTCGAGGAGGGGGGAAGCGCCGAGGCCGTGGCGGCTGTAGAAGCGGAACTCGCGGAACGTCCATTCGATTTTGCCATCGAAGCTGAGGGCGGCGATGCCACCGGATCCGAAGACCGCGTAGACGCGCTGGCCGTCCGTGACTGGGGTGGGTGTGGCGTAGGAATTGCGTGATTCCTTGCGGGCGGTTTCCTGATCGAACACCTTGGTGCGCCAGAGGATGCGGCCGGTGGGGGCGTCGAGGCAGAGGACTTCGGCGGAGGCCCCTTCATTGGTGGCCGTGGTGAGGTAGATGCGGTTGCCCCAGACGATGGGGGACGAATGGCCCGTGCCGGGGATTTCGGTTTGCCATGTGAACGACTTGGTGGCGTCCCATTTGAGGGGGAGGCTGGGGGCCGAGGAGACGCCCTGGCGGGAGGGGCCGCGGAAGCACGGCCAGTTTTCGGCGGCGGCGGTTGCTGGGGTGGCGGCTTCGGTATTCTCGGCGGCTGGGGTGGGACTTCCGTGGTGGGGGGCGGCGGGGGGGGGGGGGGCGGGGAGGGGTGGGCGGTGGATGGGGGGGGGGATGGGTGGGGGGGGGGGGTGGGGGAAAGGGAGGAAGGAATCCGCGAGTGAGGGAGGCGGTTGCGGGGCGAGAGGGCCGCTGCTACGGCGCGGAAACCAATACATTCATGAGCAAGCGAGTTGTACTTCTTTTTGCGGGACAGGGAGCCCAGTCGGTGGGGATGGGACGGGAGCTGGCCGAGGCTTATCCCGTGGTGCGGGAGATGCTGAGCGAGGCCGATGGGATTCTCGGGATGGGGTTGAGCGACGTGATGTTTGGCGGGCCGATGGAGGAACTGACGCGGACGAGCCGGTGTCAGCCGGCCTTGTATGTGCATGGGTTGGCGTGTCTGGCGGTGCTGCGGGAAGCGGTACCGGGCCTGGACGTGGGGGCGGCGGCCGGGTTGTCGCTTGGGGAATTCACGGCGCATGCGGCGGCCGGCACGTTTTCGTTTGCGGATGGACTGCGTCTGGTGGCGCGGCGCGGGGAATTCATGGAAGCCGCCTGCGAGGCGACCGAGGGCACCATGCTCGCGATGCTGGGAGGGGAAGAAGAAGCCGTGCGGGCACTGGCAGCCGATGCCGATGTCGATCTCGCCAACTTCAATACGCCCGGGCAGATTGTGCTGAGCGGAAGCCGCGAGAACATTGCGAAGGCCGTGGCGCTCGCCAAGGAACGCGGACTGCGCGGCAAGGAATTGCCCGTGGCGGGAGCGTATCACAGCCGACTCATGGCCAGTGCGCAGGCCCGCCTTGCCACCGAATTGGCCGCCACCGCGATTGGCAACCCCGCCTTCCCGGTTGTCTGCAATCTCGAAGCCCGGCCCGTCAGCGGAGCCGACGACATCCGCCGGACCCTTGAGAATCAGGTGACCGGCAGCGTCCGCTGGGCCCAGAGCATGGAATACCTGCTCGGTAAAGGATTCGATTGCTTTCTCGAACTCGGGCCGGGAGGGCAACTCGCCGGAATGCTCGGCCGGATCCGCAAAGGCACCGAAGTGCATTCGATTTCCGATCCCGCCAGCCTCGAAAAGGCCGTCGCCGCCCTCGGCGCCGGTTGAGACGGGAGGAACGGAGCGTAGGTTTCCAGTCAGCGTCGGGTCCTCATGCCGGGGCACCGATCGACCGCGGTCGGTCGTTGCGAAATGGTCCGGGCATCTGTGGTCTCGAGGGCCAACGGCCCGGGGTCATACCAGCCTGGGCCAGCGGCCCAGGTTGTCGGTTTTAATCATTTCCGGAGGGCTGAAGGCCCGTTCCATTGGGTTGGGATGGGGCGCCCCTACAGGGCTTCGGTGATTGGCGTGTCCGTGACCTGGGCCGTTGGCCCAGGCTGGTATGGAGCGCGCCGTTGGCGCTCAGGAATAGGCTGTCCTCTCGGTCCCCGTCGGGGACGCGCGGGTTGGGTGGAGGGGGGCGTGTTCCAAGAGGTCTGGCCTTTTGTCGTCCGGGAGGGCCAACGGCCCGGGTTGTCGATTGAGGTGAGAGGAACGGAGCGTGGACTTTCCAGTCCACGTCGCGTCGTGCCAACGCGCGAAATGGTCTGGCCTTTTATGACATGAGGGCCAACGGCCCGGAGTCATACCAGCCTGGGCCAACGGCCCAGGTTGCCGGTTTAATTGATTCCAGGAGGGCTGAAGGCCCGTCCCATCGGTCCGGAATGGCGCGCCCCTACAGGGCTTCATGAAATCATGTACCCATAACCTGGGCCGTTGGCCCAGGCTGGTATGGAGCGCGCCGTTGGCGCTGGAGGCGGGAGGAACGGAGCGTGGACTTTCCAGTCCACGTTTGGATTCGGGGTTGGTGGACAGGAATGTCCACCCTCCGTTGTCCGCCGGGGCGTGTCACAAGAGGTCTGGCCTTCTGTCCTTCGCAGGCTGGTATGGAGCACCCCGTTGGCGCTGAAGGCGGGAGGAACGGAGCGTGGACTTTCCAGTCCA
>CAZSDE010000470.1:0-3325 GCA_964605435.1 uncultured Akkermansia sp. | reverse complement strand
ACGAGAGGCCTGCGGTGGCTGGGATGGTGAGGACCCATGCCCACAGGATGCGTTCGACCACGTTGAGGCGGAGGGCGCTGAAGCGTTTGGCGCAGCCGACGCCCATGATGGAGGTGGTGATGGCGTGGGTCGTGGAGACGGGCATCCCGAGGGTACCGGTGACTGCGAGAATGGTGGCTGCCGTGGTTTCCGCGGCGAATCCGTGGACTGGCTGGAGTTTCACCATTTTATGGCCCATGGTCTTGATGATTTTCCATCCACCGGCGGCCGTGCCCGCGGCCATGGTGAGGGCACAGACCACCACGACCCATGAGGGCACGCCGGGATTCTTGAAATCGACGGGGTCGGGCATGTAGCCGAACTGGAGCCATGAGGGGAGCCAGCTGACGAGTTGGGCGAAGGGGGAGAGGTGGTAGGCGTCGGGCACTTTCTGGACCTGCATCCATTCCGGGATCGAGAGGCCGCCGGTGGTGGCCGTGACGAGGGCGAGGGTGATGATGCCCATGGTTTTGGTGGCATCGTTCATGCCGTGGCTCCAGCCCATGTAGGCGGCGCTGCCGAGCTGGAGTTTACCGAAGATCCGGTTTACCCAGACGGGGCGCATCCAGCGGAGGAGGACGTAGAGCGCGCTCATGATGAGGAAGCCGCCGACGAGGCCTACGAAGGGTGAGAAGAACATCGGGACGAGGACCTTATTGAGGATCCCGATCTTCTCGCCGTTGACCTTCTTTGTTTCTGTGACCTGGCGGACGCGGCCTTCGAAGACGACGACCTGGACATCCTTGTCCCCGACCTTGAGGCGGTGGGTTCCGTTTTCCCTTGCTTCCTCGCCCTGGGCGGCGAGGGCGGCGAGGACCTCTGGTGAGGGATCCGTCAGGGATTTCGAGGTTTTGTCCTTGGTGCCGCTCCAGACGAGGCAGCCTTCGACGAGGCCGAGGGGCTTGCCTTCCTTGTCCGTGAGTTTACCTGACTGGGAAAGGAGTACGCCGACAGCGAGCACGGCCCCGGCGAGACCGCCGACGAGGGCGTGGGTGGAACTGGAGGGGAGACCGAACCACCATGTGAGGAGGTTCCAGATGATGGCACCGAGGAGGGCTCCGATGAGGACGCCTTGGTTGACGAAATCCGGGTTCACGAGGCCGCCGGCTACAGTTTTGGCGACAGCGAGGCCGGTGAAGGCACCGCCGAGATTGGTGAGAGCGGCGAGGATGATGGCCTGACGCGGCGAAAGGACCTTGGTGCCGACGACCGTGGCGATGGAATTGGCGGTGTCGTGGAAGCCGTTGATGTATTCGAAGATCAGCGCGATGATGATGACCGCGAAGACGATGGTGGTGGTTTCCATGGGAAAGGGGAGGAAAAAAAGGGGGGGCTGCGGGCGTCAGGAATTCTTGAGGATCACGAGGGTGGCGGTCCGGCCGATGTCACGGCAGCATTCGATGCAGTCGCCAAGGATATCGTTGAGTTCCTTGCAGACGATGGCCTCGAGGGCCGGAGCCGGGGCACTGTAGAGCTGACGGGTGGCATCGAGAATGAGATGGCTCGCTTCCTGTTCGATCTGGCTGAGGCGGGCATCGAGGGCCTTGACGCCGGCGAGCGCTCCGTTGTCGCCCTGTCCCACCCGGGTGACCATTTCCTGCACGATGGAGGCTGCGCGGGCGAGCATGCCCACGAGAAGGCTGAAGTCGCGTCCGCGGACTTTGTCGTACACGATTTCGTAGCGTTCCGCGAATTTCTCGAGTGTTTTGGGGAGTCGGTAGAGGCGTTCGCCGAGCGCTTCGAGGTCCTCGCGTTCGATGGGAGTGACGAAGACTCTGGTGAGCAGTTCCTCGAGCCGGTTCATGACCTCCTTGCCCTTGCGGCGGGCATTCTGGAGGGCGGTGAGGTCCGGCGGGCCATTGGGCCGGGCGAGGATGGCCTTGAGTTCCGCGATGGACTGGATGGAGAGCGAGGCGCTCGATTCGAGGAGGCCGAAGAATTCGCGGGGTCGGCCGAGGAGGCGCTGGATGGAGATCATGGTGGCCGCGACGGGTCAGGAATTCTTGAGGACGATGTGCATGACGACGTTCCCGGTGTCGCGGCAGCGGTCGACGACCGTTTCGAGCAGTTCGTAGAGGTCGCGCAGGGCGAGCACTTTGATGGGGTCGTGCTGACCGCTGTAGAGGTCGCGCAGGATTTCGAGGATCAGCTTGTCGGCATCGCCTTCGATCTGCTGGAGTTTCTGATTGCAGGCTTTGGCATTGGCGACCTGACCCGAACCGAGACCGCGGAGGGTGCGGATGAGGGCGACGACCTGTTCGGTGGCGGCACTGAGGAGGGCGATGTGGCGGGAGAAGTCGATTCCCTTGACGAGCATGCCGCTGATGGCGAAGCGCTCGACGAATTTTTCGACGGTTTTCGGGATGCGGTAGAGGGCGGCGCTGAGGGCTTCGATGTCTTCCTTTTCGAGGGCGGTAACGAAGCTGGTGACGAGGGCTTCGTTGATCTGCTCGGTGATTCTCTTGTCGGCTTCCTTGGATTGGTTGAAGGCGGCGGTGCTGATTTCCTCCCATGGTTTGGCGAGGAGGTTATTGAGAGAGTGGATGCTGTTGCGGCCTTCCTCGGCGGAGGCCTCGAGGAGGGAGAAGAAGGTGTCGTCCTTGCTGAAGATTTTCTGGAGCGAGATCATGGGAGTGGGAGCCTGGGAAAGTGGAAAGAGGTATGGGGGACAGATTGCAACGGAATTGTCACAGACAAGACAGCGACGAGTGACGATTTCGTCACAAAAGCCTCAGCGAAGGGAGACGCGAATGCGGATGAGGTTGCTGGGCTGGCTGGGTGCGGGGAGTGGCCAGCGGGCGGTTTCGGTGAGATTGGGCAGGGGAGCGACCGCGGGTTGGGAGGTGACTGGGATCCAGTCATTTCCGGAGAGAGGTGATGATTCCGGGGACCATGAGAGATCGGTGGTGGTGCGTCTGGTGAGCGAGAGGGAGTCGGGCGGGGAGAGGGTTGGGGAGGGTGGGGGGGATGGGGAGGTGGGGTTGCTGGCGAAGGCGTATTCGAGGAGGTTGCAGGTGCCGTCGTGGTCTGGGTCGGCGGAGGGCCGGCTGGAGGGATCCTGGGTCGATGGGAAGTGGCGAGAGGTCCATTGGGCATAGGACGAGGCGCCGGAGCCGCCGGGGTCTGGGCTGAGCGACCATGATTCCGGGGCGGAGGGGGTGGATGGGACCACCCCTCTGACGCTCGCGTAGAGCCGCAGGACGGCCGCCGCGGCGCCGCCCCCCGACGAGCCCCCCTTGATGGCGGCGCTGACCAGGGCCGGGTGCCTGAGGGGCCCCGAGGGCGC
>CAZSDE010000469.1:0-3335 GCA_964605435.1 uncultured Akkermansia sp. | reverse complement strand
CGACCCCGTCATGAAAAATGTCACCCCGGGCGCATGATTCACGGCCTCTGTGTTCATCGACCGCACCACGCAGATGTCGTCGGCAATCGATCCGATCCCGGGCAGCAGGCTGCTCAGTTCGGTCCCGCACTTCCCATAGCGCTGCCATGGCTTGATCCCCGGAACAATCGGCCAGCGCTTGCTCCCCGCTGTCATGGTCGACAACCTCGTCGTCCCGCGCACACTGTCAGGAATGTCCTGGCCTGCCAGCTTCTCCATGACTGGCTTCCGGTCGAACAAATCCACATGCGACGGTGCCCCGCCCTGCCACAGACAGACCACCCGCTTGGCCCGCGGAGCCACCTGCGGCAACCCGGCAAGCCCCGCAGCCGCCTCAGCATCCCGACCCAGCAGACTGGCCAGCGCCACCCCACCCAACCCAGCCGTGGCCCGACCGAAGAAACTCCGCCGCGTCACCCGCTGCACATTCAGTTCAAATGGATTCATGATCGGCAAAATGAAATCGTCCGGCACCTGCCCCCGATCCCCAAACGCTCGCTGCCATCCCCGTTTTTCAGCAGACCGGAGGCGTTCCGCTGCGGCTGCTTCCACTGATTGCATTCGGCCCGACCCCATGGCACAGGCCGGAATACTTCATCATTCACACACCATGTCCGCTTCCCCGCTTTCTCCCGACGCCCGTATCTTCATCGCCGGATCCCGTGGCATGGTCGGTTCTGCCCTCGAACGGGCCGCCCGCCAGCGCGGTCACCAGAACCTGCTGACTCCCAGCCGCTCGGAACTTGATCTGACGAATCAGGCGGCCGTCCACCAATGGATTGCCCGCGAGAAGCCCGACGCCATCTTCCTCGCTGCAGCCAAGGTCGGCGGCATTCATGCAAACAGCACCTACCCGGCGGAATTCATTCACGATAACCTCGCCATCGCCCTCAATATCATTGAAGGTGCCCGCCTCGCCGGCGTCCCCCGCCTCCTCTTCCTCGGAAGTTCCTGCATCTACCCACGGCTCGCCCCGCAGCCCATGCCGGAATCGTGCCTCCTCACCAGCGCGCTCGAACCAACCAACGAAGCCTACGCCATCGCGAAAATCGCCGGCCTCAAGCTCTGCCAGTACTACCGCCAGCAGTACGGCCTGCATTATCACAGTGCCATGCCGACGAATCTCTACGGCCCCGGCGACAACTACCACCCGGAGAATTCCCACGTCATCCCGGCCCTGCTCCGCCGCTTCCACGAAGCCACCCAGCGCGGCGATGCCGAAGTCGTCATCTGGGGCACCGGAACCCCGCGGCGCGAATTCCTCCACGTCGACGACCTCGCCGACGCCTGCTTCCACGTCCTCAGCCTCCCCAACCCGCCCGACTGGATCAACGTCGGCTTCGGATCGGATGTCAGTATCCACGAACTCGCGGAACTCGTCGCCGCCACCACCGGTTTCAAAGGAAACATCGCCACAGATCCCTCCAAGCCAGACGGAACGCCCCGCAAACTCATGGATAACGCCCTCCTCGCCGCTTCAGGCTGGAAACCGCGCATCTCCCTCGCCGACGGCCTCGCCGACGCCTACCAATGCTTCCTGCGCGACTCCGGCAGCGGCATCGTCCGCAGCTGATCCCCGGCCCCCCACCGCCCCCGGTCCATGGAAACCCGCCGCGTCCTCGACCTCGCCGTCGCCGTCGCCGACTACACGGACGCCATCGCATGGATCCTCGCCCACGCCGCCCACCCGGACGGCAAGGCATGGGCGGTCGAAGCCGCCAATACTCACGTCGCCGCCCTCGCCCGCACCAATGAGGAATTCGGCAGCGCCATGCTCCAGTTCGACCTCATCTGCCCAGACGGCATGCCCCTCGTCTGGGCGGTCAACCGCGCCGCCCGCAAGGCATCCGGCCGCCGCCTCGCTGACCGCGTCTACGGCCCGAACCTCATGCTCCGCACCATCGAGGCCACCAGCAACCAACCCCAGTTCCGCCACTTCCTCCTCGGCGGAAAACCGGAAACTCTCGCGAAACTAACCGCACGCTTCCAGCAGGACCAACCGCATACCGTCATCGCAGGTTCCTACAGCCCACCCTTCGGCCCATGGCCAGATGACGAATTCGACCGCATCGCTAGCCACATCCGCAATGCCAATACCAACCTCGTCTGGGTCGGCCTCGGCTGCCCCAAACAGGAACTCTGGATCGCCCGCCACAAGAACCAACTCCCCCCAGCGGTCTACTTCGGCATCGGTGCCGCCTTCGCATTCCATGCCGGCGAAGTCCGCCAGGCCCCCGCATGGATCCAGAAAGCCGGCATGGAATGGCTCTACCGCCTCTGCGCCGAACCCCGCCGACTCTGGAAACGCTACTTCACCTACAATTCCCTCTTCGTTTACCACCTCGCACGCGACCACTTCCGCCATCCCTGAAACCAACAGAAGTCCCGGATTCCGCCCCCCTTCCATCTCTTCCATCTCTTCCATCTCTTCCATCTCTTTCGTCCCTTTCGTCCCTTTCGTCCCTTTCCGGACCCCCTCGGACCATTCCGAAGGGGCCCCTGAGAATCACTCTGCGGAGAGGGCGTTGGAATTACTTGCTGAAATTCGGGTGGCTGGGGTCGCCGACCGACTCGAGGTAAGCGATGAGATCGAGGATTTCGTCTTCGCTGAGGGTATTGAGGAGGCCCGGGGGCATGAGGGAAGCCTTCGAAAATTCGCGTGATTTGACATCGGCGATGGCCACCGTGCTGGTCACGGAGGGATCGAAGGGATTGGTTATGACGACCGCGGTGGTGTCGTTTTCCTGACTGATCCGGCCGGCTACAGCGCTGCCGTCTTTCATATTGAAGATGGTCATGCGGTATTGTTCCGAAAGCACCTTCGATGGTTCCGTGATGGATTCGAGAAGGTCGCGGCGCTGGAAGCGGGTGGCCACATTGGTGAGGTCGGGCCCGGCCGCACCGCCCTGATCGCCGTGACGGTGACAGAGGATGCACTGGGCTGCTGCGTACATGGATTTGCCGCGGGCGAAGTCGCGGCCCTTGCTGGCCTTGCCAAGGGAGGCCGCGAGATCAGCCGTGGTCCATTCCTTGACCATGGCCCGGGGTTCCGTGGGAACCGCCAGATTCGACTTCACCTTGGTGAGGTCGCCCATGGCTGCGAGTTCGTCCGACGACATGCTCGCCTTGACCTCCTCAAGGGCATTGCGCACAAACCCATCGAAGCTGGCACCGTTATTGAAATGGACGCCGGCGTCCGTGAACCACTGCATCACGTGCAGCGGATGCTGATTGGCCCGTGCACCATTCCACCATGAAAGGTAATCGCGGCGCAGATTCTCGGTCCAGCCCGACTC
>CAZSDE010000468.1:414-3353 GCA_964605435.1 uncultured Akkermansia sp. | reverse complement strand
CGATGCGCCGCGGGAACCTGGAAAGCAGCCGGATGACTTCCGCATCTCCCCTGAGAGCCGTCCGGAACTTCATTCGTCCGGGGCGGTGAGGACCAGAGTGAGCAGAGGCGAGCGTGGATGCCCTCCGACCCGGCTGATGCGGTACTGGACACCGTCGACCGTGATGCGCTGGCCGAAGACGGGAAGCTGCCCGGTAAATGCCGCCCGGGGAACCCGCACGCTCAGGTCCGGGGATTCCACATAGCCACCCACAGCGATTTCACTCTCGGAGGCAATGCGGCTGGCCAGCACGATCAGGCTCACGCCCTGCCACTGCGCCTGCACGCCATGTTCGGTGAGCAGTTCGGCGAGATCACCGAGGATTTCCTGTTCGAGACTCATGCGGCAGGTCCGCTGTCAAAACGGAAGCGCCCCCTCCCGGTTTCCCGGAAGAGGGCGGCCCCTTTGTCTTCCTGTTTCCTCCCTCAGGAATACTCGCCCGCCACAAGGTTGATGCGGCAGGAAGCGGTGCCGTCCACCTCGATGAGCCCCGGACCCTCGTTCACCACGAAGACAGTCGGCGCATTGACCTCCTTTGTCGCCGCTCCCACGGGTATCTGGGCTGCGGAACTCATGAGGTGGACAGTGTCTCCGGGAGCCAGCGCCAGTCCGGCATTGGCCGTCAGCGTGATGGTTCCGGCACCGGCATTGACGGAGGCGACGACGGCCCGCACGCCCGTCCCCGTGACCATGGAGAAGAGCACGAGGATGTCTCCGGCGGCGGCCCCGATGTAGGCCGGGGCATTTACGACCGTCTGGTTGGCTGCGCTGACCGCCGTGACCGTGGTGGACCGGAGCGGTGCCCGGAAGACCAGCAGGGAGGCCGCCTTGTCGGAGGTGGCGCTCGCGTACTGGACCCGGATGCGGTCGCGTCCGCCTGCGGGAATGACGGTGTGGCTCAGAAGGGTGCCGGCATTGCCGGTGAAGCTGAATGGAGTCATGGCGTGGATCAGGGTTTGACGATGCGCCGGAGGGCGTCGGTCTTCGCCGCGGTGAACCCGTAGAGGCATTCCACGGTGACGAAGATGCGGTTGGAGCGCGTGTCGGTGAAGCGCAGGTAGCCGAAGGTCATGCCGGTCTGGGGATCGGTGACGGCTCCGGCCTGCTGGTACTCGGCGACGGGCTGGAGGTAGCGCATGGCCACTGCCATGGCGCTGGGGTGCACGGCGAACCCGACGAGCTTCTCGGCATGATCGGGCGGAATGACCACCGTCTCGAAGAGGTCGAACCCGGCCAGACGGCGGATGAGGGCGTCGGTCACGCCCGGAGCGCTCAGGTTCAGATTGAAGCTGCGGGCCACGACGTCGTCCGCGAGCAGGTTCGTGTAGTAGCCTGCATCGAGCACGAGCGAGCGGGGCGAGGCCGGCATCTTCGCGGAGCCGCACGTTTCCCGCAGGTTGAGCACCTTCTTGTAGTCGAAGTTCGAGGCTGCGAGGGCCGGGATGCCCGGAGTGCCGAAGTTCGCCGCGGTGATGGCCGTCATGATGTCCAGGAGGACGTCCTGCGCGAGCTGCTGGGCGGCGGTTTCCACGAGGACGTCGAGTGCGTCCATGGCGGTTTCCGATGCCTCGCGTGCCGTGATGTGGACGGTCTTGAACTTGTGGCGGCTGAGGGTCACGGGGACCGTGGTGATGGACGAGTCGGCATTGGACGTGTAGTCGCCCGCGAAGTCGCTCGATCCGGAGGGCGCACCCACGAGGGGAACGCGCACGGTGTCGCCCCGGTCTGCCTGCTGCGGACCGAAGTTCGTGGAGAAGGCAGTCACCGGCAGCAGGTTCGCCATGAAGGGCATGAGGGCGCGCTGGGCGACCCGGATGTCCTTGAGATTGGTCAGCGTGTTGGGCATGGGAGATCAGGCCTGGTTGCTGAGGAGGGCGGCCTGCTGGGCCGGAGTCAGGCTGCGCCAGAACACGGTCTGGGCGGCTGGGTCGGTGATGGCGCAGAACCGGCTGCGCAGTTCGGCAGTCTGGTTCGCTTCGCCTGCCGGAGTGATCCGGGCGGGATCCTGCGTGCCGGTGGAGGCAACGATGCGGGCGGCTTCGGCTGCGACGCGGGCATCGAAGTCCCGCTGAGAGGCTTCGAGGGCAGTGATCCGGTCGCGGAGAGCCGTTCCTTCGGCGCGTGCGGCATCGCGTTCGTCGCGCAGAGCCGAGATGTCGGCGGTGGCGATGGCCAGTTCGCCGCGGAGGGTGTCGGCAGTGGAGGCGGATTCCGAAAGGAGTTCCCCCTGCGCCGTGTGATCCCGCTGGAGAGCTTCAAGCGCGGTGCGGGCCTCCGCGAGCTGGTCTTCGAGTGTCGTACTCATGGCCCGGGCAGGCGTGTCAACTGCGGCGTGGTAGACGCGGAGCCTGCGCATGGCCTCGGCACGGTCGGGCACCATCCCGGCAAGGTTGTGGCGCTGGGCCTGCCGCCCGCTGAAGGTCTGTCCCTCCATGGCCTCGGGAGGAATCGACCGGCCCCTCGCAAGGACGGCGGCGTGGAACTCGCGTGCGGTTTCCTCGAGGTTCGAGCGGATGAGGCCGCGCTGGTCGTCGGTGAGCGGCGTGCCGGGCGCTCCCATCGCCTTGTACTTGCCGACGGCGAAGACCTCGACCTTCAGGCCGGCGGATTCGAGGGCCGCCGAATCATCGAGCACAGCCTGCACGACCCCGATGGATCCGACCTGAGCGGAGGGAGTGGCGTAGACGGCAGTGGCCTGACTGGCGATCCAGTAGGCCGCCGATGCCATCATGCCGGAGGTGAACGCATAGACCGGCTTGCGGGCATTGAGCGAGGCGACGGCACCGGCCAGCTCTGGCGTACCGGCCACCGTGCCTCCGGGGGAATCGATGTCCAGAAAGACCGCCTTCACGGCTGGGGATGCCCCGGCTTCGGAAAGTGCCGCGGCGACGTCCTCGGTG
>CAZSDE010000468.1:0-404 GCA_964605435.1 uncultured Akkermansia sp. | reverse complement strand
CCACGCCGATGCCGTCCTCGATGGACAGGAGGCTCTGGGGAGCATGGGCTGAAGGCAGCCGCACAGAACGGCTCAGAAAGGTCCGGGCAGTGGCGGCGAGAGCCTGAAGCGCCCCCGGCAGGATCAGCCATTCACGGGTCTGGAAGAGGAGTGGAGTCACTCCCCGGCCGGGCTGTCAACGCAGCCGGCTTCCAGAGCAGTTCCGGTGGGACGCCGTACTTCTTCGCAGTCTCCAGAATGAGCTTCGCGTCCGCGGCCCGGCGTTCGAGTTCCTCGCCGAAGTCGGCACCGAGTTCCGCGTAGTGGTCGGAGAGCGTCTTGAGTCCCATCTCGACGTCCGCCCGGTTCTGCTGGGCTTCCCGTCCCGCATCGACCGTGACGCGCTTCGGAGGGACCGTGGCAAT
>CAZSDE010000467.1:0-3366 GCA_964605435.1 uncultured Akkermansia sp. | reverse complement strand
TGGCCTGTCCCGCTTCCGGATAACCCCCCACGTAGAATGAACCAGTCATGTCGCGCTTCAGACTCCGCGAAACCCCAATCTGCATCTGCAGATCACCCGGCACCTTCTCGGATCCCACTTTACGCCGCATCATGAATCCACTGTCAATCTCGCCCTCCCAGCGGGCCTCCGCCTCAAACTCGAAATCCTTGTACTCCGCCTCCGTGTAAAGCATCGATCCCTTCTTCGCAGGATCGTTCTCACCCACCAGCACGCCATCAACCACCTTCCAGAAAGGATTCGGCGCGGGCACCTTCCACCCAGTGAGATCCTTGCCATTAAACAGTTCCCACTCCCCTGAACCAGCAGCGTCCTCCGCTCGCAGCACGGAAACCAACAGCATCCCGGCAGACAGAGTCAGCCATCGGCGAAACAAAGAAGTCTTCATGCTCCAGTCTGTGGCCTTTTTCCAACCCCGCGCGCAACCCATTTTGCAACGCATTTCCGGAGGAAACGAGAAAGCATCAGGGGCCTACCGAAACCATACCGCCATTCCGGCGGCCCCAAAGAAATCGCCCAGTCAGGGACTTCTCCAGCAACCGCAATTCCTCAGACTCACCCGCAGACCGGACGAACTCAACGACTCATCGGCATCCCCAGCGGAGAACCAACATCGTTGGCCCGCACCGGACGGTTCCAGGAAAGATCGGAAGCATCTTCCCCAGGGAGAGGTGGCCGCTTCTTCTTCTTTTTCTTCGGAATCGGATCGCTCGCACAGGATACCGCGCAGGCCGCCACACAGAACAATAGAAGAATCCGGGAGAGTGCCGATTTCATGAGTTCATCAGTATGTCATCAAACGATACGTCCTGCGACCCCCTCCGGAGTCCCTCAGTTCGCCGTCGGTTCAAACACCACAGTATCCCCAGGCAGAATCTGCTGGCCCGGAATCAAATCGTTCGGATTGATGTCCGCCACCGTCTGGTTCGGGTTGATCTGGATGATGTTGACCTTGCCGATCATCTGAAGACCACGTTTCACAAGGAGCTTGGAATCAACCGTGACTCCCTGATTGCTACCCATGTTGACGACCACAAAGCCCCACTCGGTATTGACCGCACCCACATTTCCCTTGGTGGCACCCAGTTTGACCGCCTTTTCACGGGCGATCTGAACGTCCTTGAGGCGGTCCTCCTTGCTCTTCGCATCAGTAAGGGCCCTCTTCGCGATGTCGAGTTCCTTCGTAAGCGTGTCGTCTTCCTTGGTGGCCACATCAATCTCACCCTTGAGGGCTTCGACCTTGGCAAGCACCTCCTCCGGGGTCCCGTTGGCTCCGAGGATCCGGTTGATTTCGTCATTCATCTGCTGGCGCTTGGCCATCACCTCTTCGTGGGCCTTTTTCGTGTCCTGCAGTTCAGTTTCCTTCTGCTCGGTCGTGTTCTTCGCCTTGGTGGCTGCAATCTTTTCGTTCTTCGAGTTCGTCTTGGTCTCGAGCCACGATGCATGCACGTCCTTGATTTCCTTGATGACTCCGTCCGTGTCCTCGTGAACACGCACGGTCAGCCGATTCTGGCGGTCCTTTTCAAGACGGGCTTCTTTCTTCTGCGCCCGGGTGTAGAACGCGAGTCCGGCAGAGGCGAGGCTTCCAAGGAGGCCGAGGATGAAGAGAATTTTCATGTCTTATGCAAAGTCAGTGGGTGAACCAATCGAAGATTCCAGCATCAATTGGCTTCAGGGGCTTTTTCCATCGGAGCATCAGCCGCCGGGGCCGCATCAGCCGCCGGTGCTTCTGCGGCAGGCGTCTCCGCTGCCGGAGCTGGGGTCTCCGCTGCCGGTGCCGCCGGAGTTTCTTCCGCGGCAGGTGCCGGTGCCGCAAACGGGTCATCGGAAGCCGCAGGAGCAGTTCCTTCAGCCGCCGGTGCCGCGCCTTCCGCTGCAGGCTTGGCACCCGCGGCAGCAGGCTTCGCACCTTCAGCCGGGGCACCACCCGCACGGGGCTGCGAAGCAAAATTCACCACCACCGTGTCGCCCGGAAGGATGCTGTCGCCAGCCGCCACCGTGCCTGGCACGATTTCCGCAATCGAACGGGCTTGATCAATGTGCGTCACGACCACCGTGCCGACCACATTGTCGCCACGCTTCACATCAAGCTTCGCCTGCTTGACGACCCGGGCCTGATTGCCCGCTCCGATGACGACGAATCCAAAGTCAGGATTGACGGCAGCCACCCGGGAACGGAAGGCCGGGTCCATCGTGCCGCTGCGCTGCCAGTTATCAAGCTTCTGGAGGCGGGCAATGTTCTTTTCGACACCTTCCTTGTTCGAAACAGCGGAAGCGATCTGCGCCTTGCGGGAGGCGATCTGCGCGACCAGTTGGTCCTTTTTGGCGGCCAGTGTCTTCAGTTCGGCCACCAGTGTGTCCAGACCACCGAGGTCCTTCAGCTTCTGCTCGAGGTCGGCAAGCTCCTTCTCGGCCGCTTCCTTGGCTGTCATGGCCTCGGTCAGTTCAGTATTCTTGGCCGCAAGCACGCTCTCCGCCTCGGTCTTCTCCCCCGTGTTCTTGAGGAGTTCTCCCTTGGCTTCCGTAAGGTCCTTGTCAGCCGTATCCTTGGCCTCGCGGGCCTTACCCAGATTCTGATCGGCTTTGACCTTGTTCTCCTTGGCAGCCCTCGCCTGCAGGCGCTCGGAAGCGAGTTCCGGCTTGACGGCGAGGTATGAAATTCCACCGGCAGCGAGGAGGGCGGCACCGGAGACAGCAGACAGGGGTTTCCACATAGGATTTCTTCTTAGGCGGGTTGGGGCAATTTCGGCTGTGTTTAAAGAGAAACCATCAGCAAGACAACATGAATTTCACTGCGAACCGCTAGATTTTTCGTGGAGATTTCCGCTTGCACCCGCAACCCCCGGTCTTCCCACCGGAATTGGTCCCGCTGCCGCGAAAAAAACCCGGATCGGAAAGCCTTTCCGGTCCGGGATTTCCGGGAAAATCAGTACGGTTCCGCCAGTCTCACTCTTCGTCGGCCGACTCGGTGGCTTCTGCAGCCTCCGGGACAGTCACATTGAGCTTCAGGACGGCTTCGACATCAGGATGGACCCGCACGGTCACTTCGT
Source organism: uncultured Akkermansia sp. (assembly GCA_964605435.1). GTDB lineage: Bacteria > Verrucomicrobiota > Verrucomicrobiia > Verrucomicrobiales > V1-33 > V1-33. The sequence goes on along the minus strand of CAZSDE010000467.1, from coordinate 277 downwards.
GCTTGCCCGTCGTCTTGATGGGCTTCTCGAGATCAATCTGGTGGCGGTCGATCTTCACCTTGAGCTGGTCGGCGACGGCTTCGGCTATGTCGGCCGCCGTGATGGCACCAAAGGCCTTGCCACCCTGACCGATTTCGAGGGTGAGCTTGACCGGGGTCTTGCGGAGACGGCCAGCGGTATTCTGGGCTTCGGCGCGCTCGGCAGTTTCGCGCTCGGCACGACGTGCCTTCAGGTTGTTGATGTGGCGCAGATTGCCGGGATTGGCCTCGTAGGCCTT
>CAZSDE010000466.1:0-3379 GCA_964605435.1 uncultured Akkermansia sp. | reverse complement strand
GACTGAGGCACGCAGCTACGGCCTGCTGCTGCTGCTCTGGCCACTCGCAGTGCTGTGCCTGCTGGAAGTTCTCGCGCCCCAGCGCTGGCGCTGGTGGCTGGCCCTTGCACTTACCGAAGCCCTGCTCGCATGGTCGTGGTTCAATAACATCTACTGGCTCGCTGCCCTCAATGTCCCCCTCGCAGCAGCTGCATGGCAAGCCCGCGGCTCGGAACGCATCCGCTTCCTGATCCCATGGATCGCCTCCAGTCTGCTCGCCGCCGCCCTCTTTCTTCCATTCGTTCTGCCTGGCCTGCTTCAGGTGGTGGCATGGGTCAAGGAAGGCCGTGGCGAAGCAGGCCCGGAATACCGCCACCGCATGATGGCCGATGCCCTCACCGTCCTGCTCACAGGCGAACCATGGCATTCCGCCGACCCCGATAACCCTCTCTGCCCGGGCCGCTACGCCGACGCCGCCACCCGCCCGGCATGGCTCATGCTCGCCTTCGCCCTGCCCCTCGTTCTCTTCACCGCAGGACTGCCTGGCTGGAAACAGCGTGGCCCCAGCGGCTTCCTCGCAGTCCTGCTCCTGCCCCTGCCTCTGCTCTTCGCTCACGCGTCCCTGCGCGGCTCGCTCATCATGCACTGGTACCCCATGCCGTCCCTCGAAGCCTTCGCCATGATCGCTGCCGCCGGTGCCCACCACCTTGCCTGCCTTTTCCCAGCAATCACCAGACCCTTCACGACCCTCGCCCTCACCGCAGCCAGTTGCCTCGCCGCCCAGCCAGCGTCCCAGATGCTCCGCCGCCACGAAGTCGAACCCAACCTCGCCGCCACCAGACTCACCCGCACCACCCTCAATCCCTACCACCCCGATTCCGGCAAGGAATCAATCACCGCTGCCCTCGTCCAACCACGCCGCGCCTACGATCCCCATATCGTCACGGCCAAGTCCCCAAACGACCTCCGCAGCCTCATGCAGCGCGCCTCCCTCCGCAAAGTTCCCTTATTCATCCACCTCGGAGACGCCAAACGCGCCCGTGCGCAACTCCCCGACGCCATGAAACTCGTCGACAACCCCGACCTCTTCCGCCCCGTCGCCACCCTCCACGGCCTCGACCACGCCCAGACCCGCCATGTCTGGCAATGGACCGGGAAATTGCCCCCCGATCCCTGAATATGAACAATCATTCAGTAGTTCAGGGTCCTTGGAATGCTAACCGAACCGTGGTTCTCAGCCGCTGAAGCAATCCACCCAATGTCTGCCGTCCGCTTTCTCCCCTTCCTCGGGCTGCTGGCCGCAACGACTCTCTGCGCCGCCCCAGTCTCCTACAATTTCGAAATACGACCGCTTCTGTCAGGGAAATGCTTCGCCTGCCACGGCATGGACGCCGCCAAACGCAGGGCAGACCTCCGGCTCGATGACCGCTCGTCCGCTGTGAGACTCAAGGCCATCGTCCCAGGTGACCCCGCCGCCAGCGGCATCATCCAGCGGGCCCGCAGTACCGACCCTGAGGAGGTCATGCCCCCGCCGGAAAAACACGCTGCCCTCACCACTGACGAAATCAGCATCCTCGAACGCTGGATCTCCGAAGGCGCACCCTACGAAAAACACTGGGCCTTCGTCCCCCCACAGAAACCCGCCGTCTCCCCGCAGCAAGGCGAACACCCGATCGATGCCCTCATCCGCACCGCCGCGGCCGCCCGTCAGCTTTCCCTCGCACCGGAAGCCACCCCACGCGAATGGCTCCGCCGCGTCTCGTTCGCCCTCACCGGCCTGCCCCCATCCCCCGAGGAAACCGACGCCTTCGCAGCCAATCCCTCCCCGGAAAGCCGCGCCGCCAGCGTCGACCGGCTGCTCGCTTCCCCGCACTTCGGTGAACGCATGGCCACCGACTGGCTCGACGCCGCCCGCTACGCCGACACCTATGGCCGCCACGAAGATTCGGATTCCTCCGTCTGGCCATGGCGCGACTGGGTCATCCTCGGCCTCACCCTCGAATGCGCCCGCTGCCACGACCACAAGTACGACCCCTTCACCATGCGCGATTTCTACCGCATGGCCGCCTACCTCAATAATATCGACGAACTCGGCCTCTTCGCCCGCTACGCCAACGGCATCCCCGCTCCCACCCGCTTCGTCTACCGTGAAGGCGAAGCGGAAAAACATGCCAGCCTGAAGGCGGAAATCGCCGAAGCCGAAGCCGCGCTCGCCAGCATTTCTCAGGGTGCCCGCCAGCGCTTCGAAACATGGCTCCACAACAACGCACCCCCAGGCTGCGGCGAAGGCCTCTGGCTCGAAGCCTCCTCCTCCGCCGTCAAGGCCCGCCGCACCCACTTCCTGCGCAAACCCACCGCCCACCTCAGCTTCGACCTCATCGAACCCAAGGATCGCTTCCTCGTCGCCGATAACGACCGCACCATCGTCACCGATACCATCATGGGCGGCGGCCTGAACCGCGAAGGGAAATTCGGAGGCTGCGCCGCCTTCCCCAAAAAAGTTTCCATCCCCTCCACCGGCACCGCTCACCGCTGGCAACCTTTCAGCTTCTCCTTCTGGCTCAAACTCCCGGAAACCCCGGATCACGGCGTCATCATCCACCGTAGCCGCGCAGGCATCGACTCCGCCAACCGCGGATACGAAATTACCTTCGAAAACGGTTACCTTACCGCCACCCTCGGCCACTTCTACCCAGGCAATGCCCTCCGCATCCAGCTGAAATCCAAACCGGATCTCTCGGACTGGAAACACGTCGGCTTCACCTACGATGGATCCAGCCGCGCCGCCGGGATGCGACTCTTCATCGATGGCCAGCCACAGGAAACCACCACCATCCGCGACCACCTCATCCGCGACATAGACTACCTCCCGGAATGGGGCGACCTCGATACCAAACGCGTCGCCGATGCCGAGTACGGTGAAAAAGTCACCCTCACCATCGGAGCCCGCACGCTCGACGCCAGCATGCGCTCGGGCGCCATCGACGAACTCCGCTTCTACGCCCTCCAGCTCAGCCCTGCAGAAATGGCCTTCCTCGCCGGAAAATCTCCGCCGGATCAGGAATGGTTCGATTGGTACTTCCGCGAAATCGACCCGGAAGGCCGCCGCGCCCTCGCCCACCTTCGCGATGCCCGCGCCGCCGAAAACGAGTTCACCATTCCCCTCACCGAAATCATGGTGATGCAGGAACAGCAAGGCCCCCGCCGGGCTACCCCGATACTCGCCCGCGGCGATTTCCGCCAGCCAGGCGAAACCGTGGAACCCGGTGTGCCGGATGTCCTCCTTCCCATGCCGGACGGTGCCCCCGCAAACCGACTCGGCCTCGGCCAATGGCTCACCCACCCCAGCCACCCACTGACCGCCCGCGTCGCCGTCAATCGGCTCTGGATGACCTGCTTC
>CAZSDE010000465.1:3022-3379 GCA_964605435.1 uncultured Akkermansia sp. | reverse complement strand
CAAGCGTCACTGGGATGGACTGCCCGATGACACGGTGCGGCTGAAGTTCCGCGGCACCGCCGGTCAGAGTTTCGGTGCCTTTGTTCCGAAGGGAGTCACCCTCGAAATCGAAGGCGACGCCAACGATTATGTCGGCAAGGGCCTCAGCGGTGGGCGCATCGTGGTTTATCCGCCGGAAGGATCGACCTTTGCGGCCGAGGAAAACATCATTGCCGGAAACACGGCCCTGTATGGAGCCACCAGCGGGGAACTCTTCCTGCGCGGCATGGCCGGCGAGCGCTTCGCGGTGCGCAATTCCGGTGTCGATGCCGTCGTCGAGGGCGTAGGCGACCATGGCTGCGAATACATGACCGGTGG
>CAZSDE010000465.1:0-3012 GCA_964605435.1 uncultured Akkermansia sp. | reverse complement strand
CGTCGTGCTCGGCCGCACGGGCCGGAATTTCGCAGCGGGCATGAGTGGAGGCGTGGCCTACATTCTCGACGAGAGCGGCGATTTTGCGTCGCGCTGCAATCAGCAGATGGTCGGCCTCGAGACGGTTGTGGACAAGGCAGAAGCCGACTCCCTCTACGCGCTCGTCAAGCAGCACGCAGACCTCACAAAGAGCCAGAAGGCCTTCAAGGTGCTGGCGCTCTGGGATGAGATGCTGCCGAAATTCGTGAAGGTCATGCCAAAGGATTACAAACGCGTCCTCCAGGCACTGCGCAAAGCGGAAGAAGAAGGCCTCACCGGCGACGAAGCGCTCAATGCAGCCTTCGAAGCGAACGCGCGCGACGTGGCACGCATCGGAGGGGGCTGAACGCAGCCCGGTCACCAAACCCGAAATTTCCAAGCAACGACTGACATGGGAAAACCCACTGGATTCATCGAGTACCTCCGCGAAATCCCTGCGGACCGTCCGGCCACCGAGCGCATCAGGGACTGGAAGGAGTTTCATCTGCACCTCCCGGACGACCGGCTGCGCACGCAGGGTGCCCGCTGCATGGACTGCGGCATTCCGTTCTGCCACACCGGCACACTCATCAGCGGCATGGCGAGCGGTTGTCCGATCAACAACCTCATTCCGGAATGGAACGACCTCATTTTCCGTGGTCTCTGGAAGGAGGCGCTTGAGCGGCTTCACAAGACCAACAACTTCCCGGAATTCACCGGGCGGGTCTGTCCGGCTCCCTGCGAGGGATCCTGTGTGCTCGGGATGAACAACCCACCGGTCACCATCAAGAACATCGAGGTTTCCATCATCGACAAGGGATGGGACGAAGGCTGGGTGCAGCCGGAACCCCCGGAATCGCGCACGGGCAAGAAGGTGGCCGTGATCGGTTCCGGTCCTGCCGGACTCACCGCGGCTGCGCAGCTCAACAAGGCGGGCCACACGGTCACGGTTTTCGAGCGCGCGGACCGTCCCGGCGGGCTGCTCATGTACGGCATTCCCAACATGAAGCTCGACAAGAACGAGGTGGTGCTGCGCCGCATCCGCCTGCTCGAAGCGGAAGGTGTGGTCTTCCGCTGCGGTGTCAATGTGGGCACGGACATCTCCACGGAACAACTCCAGAAGGATTTCGATGCGGTCGTCATCTGCACGGGTGCCACCAAGCCGCGGGATCTGCCGATTCCCGGACGCGAGCTGCAGGGCATCCATTTCGCCATGGATTTCCTGACCGCGAACACCAAGGCCGTCCTCAATGGATCGGGCGATTACATTTCCGCCGACGGCAAGGACGTGGTCATCATCGGTGGCGGCGACACCGGAACGGACTGCGTGGGCACTTCGGTGCGGCACGGCTGCCGCTCGGTCACCCAGCTCGAAATCATGGCGAAACCACCCATGGAGCGCGCGGCGAACAATCCATGGCCGGAATGGCCGAAGGTCTACAAGATGGATTACGGTCAGGAAGAAGCCGCGGCGAAATTCGGGGCGGATCCCCGGGTCTACCTGACCACGGCCACGCATTTCGAAGGCGATGAAAACGGTCACGTGAAGGCCGTGCACGTCGTCGACGTGGAATGGCGGAAGGACGAAAAGGGGAATTTCGGCCCGCAGAAAGTGGCGGGTACGGAACGGGTTCTGCCCGCGCAACTCGTCCTGCTGGCGATGGGTTTCCTCGGTCCGGAACAGCCGCTGCTCGATTCCATGGGCATCGAGCGCGACGCCCGCAGCAATGTGAAGGCTGATCATGGACGCTACTCCACGAACCTTCCCGGAGTCTTTGCAGCAGGCGACTGCCGCCGCGGACAAAGCCTCGTGGTCTGGGCCTTCAATGAAGGAAGGGGTGCAGCCAAAGCCTGCGATACCTACCTCATGGGCCGTTCGGATCTGCCCTGAGCACCACACTGCAGGAAGATGAAATCGGCGGCGGTTCTGCCGTCGCTGGATTCACCCCGCCTTCCGGAGGATAGGCTGCCCCTTTTCTCTCGCGGCAGGCGTGAGCGGGTCCCTTCGTGGACTAACGGCGGCAAGAAATTCCAACTGCGCCAGACGGCCCCGGTGTGTGCTCTCTCCGGCCCTTGCGCGGGCTCTTGCTTGCCAAGGGCCAAGGACCAAACGGGCACGCTCAAGCACCGCCCGGTTCCATTGGGCAGCCTGTGCCACACACGGTCCTCGCACGGCTCATCCAGAAACCAAAGGCGATCGCAACCGTCGCCTCGCCGACCCAAAAGACCCGCTCATCCTGAAGCTCAATCTCCGCAATACCAACGAGTTTCAGGCGGTCCTGCCCATGACCGACCCACGCACTCCACTCAGCTTCGGCCAGACAAGGTCCCAGCTCTGCTGAACCCATCGCCCCCCAGGAAGACACAGGAGAAACCACCACCCTGCGCCCGCAATGGGTCAATGTGACCAATCTGCTGGGTCATTCTGTCTCTTCCGAAGGGGGGAGGACAATTCGGCGCAGCTGCTTGGAAATACCCAAAATGTTCACAATCAGGGAGTTAGAAATCCACTCAGACCGCTGGCACGGCGCATGCAAAGACTCTGCGAAAACGAAACCTCCAACCACCTGACACCTATGGGCAAGATTCTCGGCATCGACCTCGGCACCACCAATTCCTGCATGGCCATCATGGACGGCTCAGAGCCGATGGTTCTTGAGAATTCGGAAGGAGCCCGCACTACGCCATCCGTGGTGGCGTTCACCAAAACCGGCGCGCGCCTCGTCGGCCAGGCCGCCAAGCGCCAGGCCGTCACCAACGCCCGCAATACCGTCTTTTCGGCCAAGCGCCTCATCGGCCGCAAGTTCAGCGAACTCTCGGAAGCGGACAAGAATGTCCCGTACCGCATCGTGGCGGCCGCCAACGGAGACGCTCACATCGAAGTGGAAGCCGGCGGCGAGAAGAAGGTCTACAGCCCGCAGGAAATCGCGGCCATGGTCCTCGGCAAGCTGAAGGCCGACGCGGAAGCACGCCTCGGCGAAACCATCACCGACG
>CAZSDE010000464.1:0-3415 GCA_964605435.1 uncultured Akkermansia sp. | reverse complement strand
CGGGCCCCGGTGCCTGGCGGGCTCATGCTGTCCGCGGAAGGCTGCATCCTGCGTCTGTCATTCGGGAAAGACGGAGCGAGACTGCCTTTGCTCGGGGCTGCTTTGTCAGTGGCGGAATTCGCGGTTCCGGACGATGGGCGGATTTTGCCTGCAATCATGCTTCCTGCTAACTGCTATTCTCCGGTGCTGGCGGCGGGTGGATCGGATGACCGGTTCATGCCGTTGCTGGCGCTGACGCTTCTGGCGACTGTGCTCTGCACGCTTCTGCTGCGGAGGTTCCGGCTGCCCGCGCTGCCGGGTTACTTTCTGTGCGGCTTTCTGCTGGCGAGGCTGAGTCCGGTCTCTCTGTCACCAGGTACGGAGGCGGCGGACTCCCTGCAGCGCATGGCTGATGTGGGCATCCTGCTGCTGATGTTCACGGTGGGGGCGGAGTGTTCCCGTCACGAACTGATGATGATGCGCCGGAACGGTCTGGCCGCCGGACTTTGGCAGATGGGCCTGACAGGAGGTCTGGCTGGTTTGGCGGCGCTGGCCTCCGGGTGGTCGGCGCTCGGGTCGGCCACGGCAGGTGTCGCTGTTGGTCTATCTTCGACCGCGGTGGGAGTGAAACTGTTCGATGATTCAGGCATCCGCGAGCATCCCGGGGCGAGGCTGACTCTGGGGATTGCCCTCGTACAGGACATCATCGTGATCATTTTTCTGCTGATTCTGCAGGGTGCCGGTGGCAGCGGTGACGCACCGTGGGCCTCCCTGGCGGCCAAGGGAATTGTCTTTCTGGCCTGTGCGGCGCTGCTGAGTCGGTTCGGAGTTCCCCTGCTGCTGCGGGCCGTGAGCCGGACCAGATCGCGCGAACTGTTCACCCTCGCGGTGCTGGCGCTCTGTTCGGGTGTTGCGGCGCTGGGGCAGAGCCTTGGACTTGGGCTTAGTTTGGGTGCCTTTGCCGCCGGGGTGGCTGTCAGCGGCTCCGTTTACAGCCACCGCATCCTTGCTGATGCAGCGCCCTTCCGAGACTTCTTCCTGACCGTGTTTTTTCTTTCCGTGGGAGCCATGGTCGACCTTCCCTCGGTGGCGGCCGCGTGGCCATGGGTGCTGAGCGGCATCGTCCTCGCACTTACCTTGAAACCTGTGCTGACGCTGCTGGCGGCCCGCTTCTCAGGGGCAACCGTGGCCGCAGGCCGGGCAGCCGCGCTGGCTCTTGCGGGCTGTGGCGAATTTTCCGTCGTGCTTGGCCAGGAAGCCGCTGAACGGGGAATCATCCCGGGGGCTTTTGCCAATGGGCTGCTCGCCGTGACCGCCTTTTCCCTGACAATCTCTCCGTTCCTGATGAAGCTGGCTGTGTCGCGGGGCTGGCTGCGTGAAAGTAGCGGAGGTGCCCCCGTGGCTCCCGGTAAGACCAGCGCCTCAGCGGCGGCGCGCCGCGTAAGAGAACTGCGGGATCATGCGATTCTCTGCGGCTATGGCACGGTAGGCGAGATGGTGCACCGGGGACTAGTGCGGCTCGGCATTCCCGTGGTCATCATCGAACTGAATGCGGAAACGGTGGGGCGGCTCAAGGCTGAGGGCCATGCCGTGCTCTTCGCGGACATCGCGCAGGCTGATACGCTTGAACTGGCTGGCATTGACCGGGCGCGACTGCTGGTGGTGACGTTTCCGCATGCAGAGACTGCGCGGACTGTGATCACGCTCGCGCGGGAGCGGAACCCCGATGCCATGCTGCTGTGCCGGGCGCGCTTTCCGGACGAGGCCGAGATGCTGCGCGGGGTTGTGCCCGGCGGGGTGGTTCACGACGAACTGGAGGCTGGCGCCAAAATGCTGCGCATGTGTTCCCGCGCATTCGGCAGCGGATCCGAGGGCGAGCCCTCCCGGAGGGATTGAAGCAAGGTCACTCGCCAAGTCTGAGGTCGGGAATACCGTGACGGGCCGCCGCTTCCTGGAGGCCTTTAACGGCCGCAGACATCCTTGCATTGAGCGTCTCGAGGGCCGGTCGATTGGCTGCTTCCCACTTCTGGAGGGCGGCACCCTCCTCTTTAGGCATGGTGGCGAGCAATTTCTGGAGTTCAATGAGCGTCCCCTGGTACTCGGCGAAGCCGGTCTGGAGATCGGCAGGCAGTCCCTCGGTGGGGACAGCCTTGAGGTTCTTCATGAAATCCTGCATGACTCGGTCAGCCTTGCTGAGGTCGTTGGCGGATCCCTCCTGACCAGCCAGCCATTCATGGAATTTCCCGAGCCGGTCGCGGAAGTTTCCAATGGCATCGGCGCCGCGGTCCTTTGCGGCAGCGCGCAGTTCGCCGATTTTCTCTTCAGCCGCCTCCTTGAAGACGCGCGATTTCTCGGGGAGGTCTCCGGCCATTTCGCGGGCTTTCGCTCCTGCCTGCTCCGCGGCCGTGCGGGCCTTTTCGGCGACCACCGCGGAAGCCTCCTTCCCCTTCGCGACGGCTTCCGTGACTTCACTGGCTACCGTGTCCCTGGCCGCTGCCGCAGCCTCCGCAGCCTTGGCCTTGGCCTGTTTGGACTGTTCGCTGTCACAGGCAGTAATCAGCAGGACGGCGGCAAGAGCAGTTTTTTTCATGGCTGGGTAAGTGAAGGAAGGTTCCGTGGAAGGCAGGATTGCAGGGACGTCAGAGCAGCCTGCGCGCGTTGCGGAGCCCGTCGGCCGTTACCCGGCTGCGGGTTTCATTGGCAAGGAGATCGAGAAGATTCTGCCATTGGACCGGACGCAGGGCGGAAAAACTGTCATTGCTGCCGCCGACCGCGAGGTCGTGGATTTCCCAGCCGAACTCGGAATGGCGGCGGCCGAAATCAAGACGGTGCATCCATGCGCCGAACTGATCCTTGCGCCAAAGTGCGGGGTCATTGCCCGGCACGGGGACACCGATTTCCCAGACGCGGTCCACCGTGTCACGATCGTACGCGTGGAAATCCCACGATGTGGAAGGTGGCTCGGCAAGGGTTGTCATGGGAGGAGCAAGGCAAATGCGGGCATTCAGCGGCGGTCGAGGTAATCCTGCCACGGACCGGGAAGGGGTGCCGACTCGACGCTGCTGGCGATGCGGCCTTCGCTGGCCGGCACAAACGTGGTGCTCGTCCCGTAGACCATGAGCAGATCCGAACTGCTGGCCGAACGGATCGCATGCGCCACTCCGGCCGGGATGACTACTCCCACGTTGCTGGCCGATGGCAGGTCATCACCCCAGATAAGGAAGCGCATGACACGACGCTCCAGTCCCGGCCGTTCGTCCACGAGGATCATTTCCGCGATGCCCTGAAGGAAGAACATGACGTCCCACTGCTCACGGTCGTAGGGACGATCCTCGCAGCGGAACGGCGCAGCGCCGTAGAGCTTCCGGAACCATGATTCCGGAGCGATGCCCTCGGGAATGTGGGGCGGGTGGATATGGAAGCCCTTGGCCGTTCC
>CAZSDE010000463.1:0-3426 GCA_964605435.1 uncultured Akkermansia sp. | reverse complement strand
GGGGACGATTCTGAGCAACCGACTGGATCCCGAGCATCTGGGGGTGCCGGAACTGGAATCGTGGCTGCGGACGAATGCGGCCTTGCCCGAGGCTTCGCGGGCGAAGTTTGCGGTGGCGCGGCACTGGCGGCTGGCATTGCCGTTCCGGTGTTTTCTGATGGTGCTGATTGCGGCACCGCTGGGGATTGTGGCGTCGCGGCGGAACATGCTGGCGGGGGTGTCGGCAGCGGTGGGGTTGTTCATTGCGGCCTTTTTTCTGTCGACCCTTGTGCTGAAGGCGGGTGAGGGGGCCTATCTTCCGGCTGGGCTGGCGGCGTGGGCCATCAACGGGGTCAGTGCGCTGGTGGGTAGCGTGATTCTGTTTTACCGGTCGAAGAACCGGCCGATGCCGTCGTTGAACCCATTCAAGTGGCTGTCGCGGCCGTCGCTGCGATGAGGGAGGCGTCGGACGATGGTTTGGCGGGAGAGGTGCGGGAAGGGCCTGTGCTGGGGACCGTGCTGCGGTCGGGTGAACGAACGGCGGAAGCGATCCGTTCGATGGCTGGGCATGGTTTCGAGAGCTGGCAGCCGGCCTTTCCGCTGAAGCATGGTCCGATGCCGTCGCTGCTGGCGATGGCAGACGGGGTGAGGCGGGCCTGTGAGGAGACGGGCACGGTGGTGAGTGCGCTGGGCATTTATGGGAATCCGCTGCATCCCGGGGAACTTGGCGAGGTATCCCGGAGGGCCCTGCGGGAGGCCATGGAGGCGGCTCCGCTCATGGGGACGCGGGTGATTAGCTGTTTTGCGGGCCGGGAGCCTGGCAGGTCGGTACCCGACTGCATGGGGCGGTTTCAGGAAGTGTGGGCTCCTTTGGCGGAGGCCGCGGCGGAGCGTGGGCTGGTGTTTGCGTTCGAGAATTGCCAGCAGGGCGGGAATTGGGAGACCGGGGATTGGAATCTGGCGCATCATCCCGATGCGTGGGCGCTCATGTTTGCGGCGGTGCCTCTGCCGTCGCTGGCACTGGAATGGGAACCGGCGCATCAGATGTGTCAGCTCATTGATCCGCTCGCGCAGCTGCGGCTGTGGGCTCCGCGGGTGGCACATGTGCATGGCAAGGATGCGAACATTCACCGGCAGGTGCTGGCGCAGCATGGGATCAGTAGTCCGCGGAGATTTGCGTGGCACCGCAATCCAGGGTTTGGCGACTGCGAATGGCTGGAGATCATGAAGATCCTGCGCGGAGCGGGGTCGTCGGCAGCGATCGATATCGAGGGATTTCACGACCCCGTGTACCGTGGGGAGCGGGAACTGGAAGGGCAACTGGCTTCGCTTCAGTACCTGCGCGAATGCCGGCGCAGGCTGCGGTCGGTTTGAGTCTGCTGGCGTTTCAGAGGATGAGCATGCAGTCGCCGTAGCTGTAGAAGCGGTAGCGCTGGGCGACGGCGTCGGCGTAGGCCGCCTTGAGGAGGTCGGTGCCGCCCATGGCGCAGACGAGCATGAAGAGGGTGGATTTGGGCAGGTGGAAGTTGGTGAGGAGGGCGTCCGTGCGGCGGAATGTCCATGGGGGGTGGATGAAGATGCTGGTGGAACCGCGGTGCGGGGTGACGGTTCCGTGGGTGGCGGCGCAGTGTTCGAGGACACGGGTGACGGTGGTGCCGATGGCGATGCGGCGCTGGGTGGATTCGATGGCGGCGGCGGCTTCCGGGGAGACCTCGTATTGTTCCGCGTGCATGACGTGGTCCGTGATGACATCCGCTTTGACTGGCTGGAATGTGCCGGCTCCGACGTGGAGAGTGAGGCTTGTGTGCGGGAGGGATGCGAGGATTTCCGGGGTGAAATGCAGGCCTGCGGTTGGGGCGGCGACCGCGTCCGAGCGGTCCCGGCGGGCATAGACCGTCTGGTAGCGTTCCTCGTCATCGTCGTCGTCGCCGCGGTTCATGTAGTGCGGGAGGGGCAGGTGACCGTGCTGCTGATCGTCCGGTGGTTGTTCGAAATGCAGGTGGCGGGTGCCGTCTTCGGCTACGGCCGTGACGGTGCCGGTGCGGCCGCCGATGGTGATGCTGTGTCCGTGGCGCATGCGCTTGCCGGGTCGGACCATGCAGACCCAGTCGTGCGGGGTGACTGCGTGGAGCCGGAGGATTTCGATGCGGCCGTCGTCCGAGAAGAAGCGGGCGCGGGCCACGCGGACATTATTGAGAATGACGAGGTCGGTGGGGTTTACGAACGTGGGGAAATCGCGGAACGAGCGGTGTTCCCAGCGGTTTTCCGAGCGGTGCACGACCAGCATGCGGGAGGCATCGCGCTGGGCGAGCGGTCGGCTGGCGATGAGTTCGTCGGGCAGGTGGTAATCGAAGTCTTCGGTGCGGAGCATGTCAGGTTTGGGGCGAAAAGTGTTGCCAGCCGCCGTGGAGTGGTGTGGGCGGGGAGTCTGGGCTGGTGAGCTGGCCGATGGCGGTGAGGGGGAGGCGTGGGAACTGGGATTTCCATGCCCGTGCGAGGTCGGGCCACTGCTGACTGGGAACGGCGATGAGGAGTTCGTAGTCTTCGCCATCCGAAAGCGCCTGCTGCGGGGAGCAGCCCTTCGTCAGCGGAAGTTTCGCGGGGTCGATGCTGAAGCTGCATTGGGACGCCTGTGCGAGCCTTGGAAGGTCGCGGGCGAGACCGTCGCTCAGGTCCATCATGGCAGACGGGCGGAAATGGCTGACGAGCCAGCGGGCATGGGCGAGTCGGGGGAGGAAATCGAGATGATGGCCAGCGAGGGAGCCGCCGAGGCGTCCGGTGACGGCGAGGGTATCGCCGGGGCTGCCGCCTGAGCGGAGTGTGAGGTAGTGGGGTTCGACCGAGCCGAGCAGAGCAACTGAGAGCACCGGTTGCTGGCCTTGCGGAAGACCTGACGTTTCGCCGCCTGCGATGCCGGCTCCGCAGCGCTTGGCGGCTTTGGTGATCCCCTTGTAGAGCTGGGTCAGCCATGCGAGCGGCAGATCCGGGGGCAGGGCCAGTGTAATGAGGGCCTCGAGGGGGAGACCGCCCATGGCGGCGACATCACTGACGGCGCGGTTGAGGAGTTTGGCCCCGACGCGGCCAGGTTCCGTGGCCATGGTGAAGTGGATGCCGGCGACGAGGCAGTCGGTTTTGAAGAGGGTGAGGGTGGGGTCGTTCGGGCTGCCGAGGACGGCGCAATCGTCGCCTGGTCCGGTATGGGTGCGGCTGGTCTGCGGGAGATTTCTGGTGAGGAGGGCCACGATGCGGTCTTCCCCGATTTCGGCGAGAGATCTATGTGATGGCCTTGGGGGCATAGAGGAGGATGAGAAACTGCGAGAGGTTGAAGAGGCTGTGCATGAGGACGGGGACAGCGAGGTTGCGGGTGCGGTCGTAGGCGATCGCGAAGAGGGCCCCGAGAAACGTGAGCGGGATGAGCGATAGTAGATTCGCATGAACCACGGCGAA
>CAZSDE010000462.1:0-3427 GCA_964605435.1 uncultured Akkermansia sp. | reverse complement strand
ATCATCCCCCTCTTCCCGAGGGCCTTCTGCTCGGCCTGATCCCGCACGGAACACGTATTGATCAGAATCACATCCGCTTCCCCTTCGTCCTCCGTCACCACATACCCCCCGCGATCCAGAAACATCTGCGCGACCTGATCGGAATCGCGCTCGTTCATCTGACAGCCGTAAGTGCGAATGTATACCTGATGCATAAAACCAGTGCCGGACCCTTGGCGGCCGGCTGAATCCGACCGATACCCCGCCTCCGCACCCCGCAAAGCGGCAATTTCATCAGGGCCTGCCTTGGCCCAGCGGAGCGGATTTCCAAAGGTCATCTACCCGCCACCCGGCCGGGATGGACGTCCGCGATTTCTGTCATCGCAGGGCTTGCCAAGGAAGGGGCCGGAGCGCTAGAACCATGGCCGATCCCACCGCGCGGGTCGCAATTCCCCCCCCTCCAAGGAATGAACAAGAATCTGCTCACGCTGGTCGCTGCTTCCTCGCTGCCCTTCTCGCTTTCTGCCGCCGACCCGGTTGCTCAGCCGGGTGGCAAGGTCGAGGGCGCTCCCCCGCTGGCCCTCGTAAAGGTGGCTGATGGACTCGTGGACCCTGTGGACGTGACCGCCCCGCCTGATGGCTCGGGACGGTTATTTGTCTGCGAGCGCCATGGCCTCGTCCGCGTCATCAAGGACGGAAAACTCCTTGATAAGCCCGCTCTCGATATCCGCGACAAAACCCTCAGCTCGTTCCTCGAGGAAGGCCTCTTCGGAGTCGAGTTTCATCCGAAGTTCAAGGAAAACGGCAAGGTTTATGTAAGCTATGCCGACCTCTGGTTCAATGGAGCCACCCTGCTCACCGAATACCAGGTCTCCAAGAAGAATCCTGACCGGCTCGACCCGGAATCCGCCCGCGTCATCATGCAGATCGACTTCCCGTACTGCAATCACCACGGCGGCAAGATGAAGTTCGGTCCCGATGGCTATCTGTACATCGGCGTGGGCGATGGCGGCTGGGAAGGCGATGTCATCAGCGCCGGTCAGGACCTTCACACATGGCTCGGCAAGATGCTTCGGATCGACGTCGACAATTCCACACCCGACCGGGCCTATTCGATTCCCAAGGACAATCCGTTCCTCACTCCGAAGCCGCAGATGACGCTCTTCGGCATCAGTGAGAAGCAGTTCTCCCAGATCCATCCGCTCGCCAAACCCGAGATCTGGGCCTACGGTATCCGGAATCCGTGGACCTTCAGCTTCGACCGCAAGACCGGCGATCTCTTCATCGCCGACATCGGACAGAATCATTGGGAGGAAATCGATCTCCAGCCGGCCGGCAGCAAGGGCGGAGAAAACTACGGATGGAAGTTCATGTGCGGCAGCCACACGTTCCCCATTGAAGACGATGCCACCAACCCGCGCGTCGGCGTGCTCCCCATCGCGGAATACAGCCACGTCGATCAGGGGAATTGCGTGATCGGCCTCGGCATCTACCGCGGCAAGGACTATCCAGCCATGGACGGAATCTACTATGCAGCCGACTGGGGCAGCGGCAAAGTATGGGCTCTCAAGCGCGACGCAGCAGGCAAATGGCAGATGCAGGAAATGCTCGACCTCGACACGAACCTGCGGCCGACCTCCGGTGGGGAAGACGAAGCGGGCAACATCTACCTGACCCACGCCACCGCCAACTACGGCGGCCCGGTCGACCCGGCCGTCAATGAAAAGGGAGCCGTCTGGAAGCTCGTGCCTGCGGACAAAGTTCCGGCCGGAGCCGCCACGGCACCGCTCCAGAAGAAATAATCACCGGCAACCCCCCGGGAAATCCGTGCGGGCCGCCTGTTGCCTTCTGCCACCGCGCTCGGCAGTAGTGCCAACAGGCGGTCCGCCGTCTTTCCGTTCTCCTGTACCCGTTCATTCCTTCCTGCCCCCTGCTCCCATGCTCCGATTCGCCTTCCCGCTTCTCTCTCTCTCCGCTTTCGCCCTCGCCGCCGACGAAAAGGAAACTCCTGCGGCCGGTCATGGCGGGCACGATGACCATGCCGCACATGCAGCTGCCGCTGACTCGGGCCTCAAGAAGGAACTCATCGAAGGACTCACGGAGAAGGATTTTCTGCGCCTCGGAGACAAGCCGAAGACGGTCAGACTGACAGTCGTGGCCGTCTGGACCGCGGAGAACTATGGCATGAACTTCAATGGCTACGCCAAGGGCAATGCCATCTACACGATTCCGAAGGACTGGACCGTGGAAGTCACCTACATCAATCCCAGCCCGATTCCCCACAGCCTCATTGTCATCGAAAAGGACGACACCAAGAAGCTGCAGGTCCCGGAGCCGTACTTCAAAGGCGCGGCCGTCCCGGATCACATCAAGGGACTTTCCTACGGCAAGCATACGTTCACCTTCACGGCCGACGAGGCAGGGGAATACGCCCTCGCCTGCGGCTTTCCGGCCCACGCACTCAACGGTCACTGGATCGCCCTCGACATCTCCGAGGAAGCCAAGGAACCCACCCTCAAGCTCGGTGACAAGGAAGCCGTCAAGGCATCGCCTGCTGCCCCTGCGGCCAAATGACCGGCTGCATTCGGTGGCCGCGTGCCGTCCCGGCCCAGACCACCGCCGCGATCATGTGATCAGGCAAGGATATCGCGGATCACATGACCGTGGACGTCGGTGAGCCGGCGTTCCAGTCCATTGTGATAGTAGGTGAGGCGCTCGTGATCGAGCCCGAGAATGTCGAGAATGGTCGCGTGGAAGTCGTAGACGGTGGCGATGCGGTCGACAGCCTTGTAGCCAAATTCGTCGGTGGCTCCGTAGGACATGCCGGGCTTGACCCCGGCACCGGCCATCCATGCGGTGAATCCTCCTGGATTGTGATCACGTCCGCTCGCTCCCTTCTGGAAGGTCGGCATGCGTCCGAATTCCGTGCACCAGACCACGAGGGTATCCTTGAGAAGACCCCGCTGCTTGAGATCCGTCACAAGGGCAGCCGTGGGCTGGTCCATGACCACGCCGTGCTTGCTGTACTGTTCCTCGAGAACCTTGTGGCCATCCCAGTTGCTCACCCCTTCGCCTCCCGTCTGATAGGCACCATTGAACAACTGCACAAACCTCACCCCCTTCTCGATGAGACGGCGAGCCAGAATGCAGTTCCGCGCATAGGCCGCCTTGAGATCCTGCACCGGATTGCCCGCCGCATCGGCACCGTAAAGCTTCAGAATGTGCTCCGGTTCATTCGAAATATCGGATACCTCGGGAACCGACAACTGCATGCGCGCCGCCAGTTCATAACTCGAAATCCGCGCCGCCAGTTCAGAGTCCCCCGGAAACCGCTCCAGATGATGACGGTTCAGCGCCGTCAAAAATTCCCGCGTGGCCCGGTCGTTTTCCGGTGATGCAGACACCGGCCGGGCGAGATTGCGCACCGGCCGGGTCGCAGTGAAATCCG
>CAZSDE010000461.1:0-3451 GCA_964605435.1 uncultured Akkermansia sp. | reverse complement strand
GACCTCCGGATTTCCATCGCCCGGAAGTCCGGTGGATCCACGGAACGAAGCGACGACGCCGGAGAGGAAGCGCTCGGACTCATCGATACCGGCACGATCCGCGAGAAGCTCGATCCTGCGCTCACATGGAAGGCTCCGGCGGATGGTGAATACTTTCTGACCATCACGGACAGCCGCCGCCTCGGCGCTCCGGACTTCGTGTACTGGATTGAATGCACCACGCCGGATCAGGCCTTGCTCACGAGTCTTGCCTACCCTGACAACAATGCGCGCACGGCCCGCAGCACCATCAGCCTCGGCAAAGGCAACCGCCTCCTTGCCACAGTGACGACCCGGCCGGCCCCGGGAGCGGAACCCGAGGGTACATGGGAACTTGTCGCCGATGGACTGCCGGAAGGCGTCCGCATGCTCGCGGATCCATTTCCGGCCTCGGAGCGGCGCATTCCCGTGATCTTCGAGGCTTCGGGCGATGCTGCGGTGACGGCGGCCCGGGTCCGCCTGCTGGCGCGGCCCAGAGACGGACAGATTCCCGCCGGAGCCGATTTCCGTCAGACGATTCCCCTGCTGCTGCAGGGAAATGATCCCCTGAGCCAGGTCGTGCAGCCGTGTCTGGCGGTCGCCGTGACGGAAGCTCTCCCGTTTTCGCTGGAGGTTTCGGCTCCCTCGGCTGCCCTTTCCCGCGATGGGGAACTGGAACTCGAAATCTCGCTCAAGCGCCAGGAGGGTTTTACGCAGCCCATCGATGTCTTCCTTGAGCAACCTCCCCGCGGCGTCATTGGTCAGCAGGGCGTCACCCTCAAGGACAATGATGCCCGCGCCACGTTCCGGCTGAGCGCCCGCAGCGATGCCCCGCCGGGTTCCCACCGCATCTCGCTCACGGCCCGGAACCGCGAAGGCGACAACCGCAGCGGGGCCGGACGCATGTGGACGGCTTCGCCGCAGTTTCCCCTCGAGGTCAGCGATCCATGGCTGCGCGTCAAATTCGCCCGCGCCAGAATCGAACAGGGCCAGCGCACACCCATCACCGGCACCATCGAAAAGCTACGTGGCCTTCCCGGAGAGACTTCCGCGGCACTCCTCCGGCTCCCCCGCGGGGTCTCCCTCGTCTCGCCAGTCTCCATTTCGGAATCCGGCACGGTCGCGTTCACGATCGAATCGGCACCTGATGCCCTCGTCGGCAGCTACAGCGGCATCGCCTGCGAACTCACCACCAGCGTCAACGGCCAAGCCCTCAAACAGATCGCCGGATACGCCTCCCTCCGCATCGATCCAGCCCGCGTCGCCCCATGAAATCCGTCACCCTGACCGCCGCCCTGCTTGCCTGCATGCCCTGCGCCATCGCGGGCCTCTCGGTCTTTCCCAATCCTGTGGTTCTCTCAGGCAAGGACGCGCATCAGTCGCTCGTCGTGCAATGGTCGGCGTCGCCCGATGCTCCGTCACGCGATATCACCGGAGAAGCGGTCATGGCAGCAGCAGTGCCATCGCTGGTGGTCCCGGAAAACGGCGTGCTGCGCGCCCTCGCGGACGGGGCGACAACCCTGACGGTTTCGGCGCAGGGCGAATCGATCACGGTGCCAGTCGAGGTGCGCGGCACGGCGGACGCTCGGGAGGGTTCCTTCCGTCTCGATGTCCTGCCGGTCTTTCTCCGGGCGGGCTGCAATTCCGGATCGTGTCACGGGGCCGGACGGGGCCAGGATGGATTCCGGCTTTCGTTGTTCGGCTTCGACCCGGCGGGCGATTACTTCCGGCTCACCCAGGAACTGATCGGGCGCCGCCTCAATTTCGCGTCGCCGGAGAAATCCCTGCTTCTCGAGAAAGCGACGGGTGCCGTCGCGCACACGGGCGGCGAATGCTTCAAGCCCGACAGTGCGCTCTACGCCACGATTCACCAATGGATCGCCAACGGGGCTCCGGACGACCCGCCGGAAACACCCACGGTCACTGGCATCCGCATGCTGCCTCCGCGCATTCTGCTCAAGGCCTCCGCGGCCCAGCCTCCCAGCCACCGCACGGTGGTCATGGCCGATTATTCGGATGGCTCCAGCCGCGATGTCACGAGGCTCGCTCTCTTTCTTTCCAATAATGAAGCGTCTGCCACCATCAGCCGCGATGGTGTCCTCACGGCGACCAACAGCGGCGGTGCATGGGTCTTCGGCCGATTCGATAAATTCACGGCGGGCTCGGAAATCATCGTGCTCCCGGAATCGGATGACTTCACATGGCCGGAAGCCGTCACCCCGGTCAATTTCATCGACGAAGCGGTCTTCGCGCGGCTGCGGCAGTTTCAGATTCCTCCGTCGCTGCCTGCGGACGACGCCACCTTCCTGCGCCGTCTCCGTCTTGATCTGACGGGCCTGCCGCCGTCGCCGGAAGAACTCGCGGCCTTCACGGCGGATCCTGCGCCGGACAAACGCGACGCCCTCATCGACAAACTGCTGGCCTCGCCGGAATTCACGGACGTCTGGACCATGAAGTGGGCGGAAATCCTTCAGATCCGCGCGAACAGCAACAACAACATCGATACCGGACGCCCGCGCCGGGCCGCCTACAAATACTACCAATGGCTCCGCAGCCAGATTGCCGCCAACCGCCCGTTCCATGAGGTCGTGCGCGATCTCATCCGCGGTGAAGGCAGCAATCTCGCCAACCCGACCGCGAATTTCTACACGACGGCCTTCGGGAATCCCCGCAAGCCCATGGAACGCGCGGAGGATACCGCTCAGTTGTTCCTTGGCACCCGCATTCAGTGCGCCCAGTGCCACCACCATCCATTCGACCGCTGGACCATGGATGACTACTATGGCTTCACGGCCTTCTTCAGCGGAATTTCGCAGAAGCGCGGCGCTGCTCCCACCGAAGTCCACGTCTTCTGCCAGCCGGAAAAGCACACCGCCGAACATCCCGTCGACGGACGTCAGGTGAAACCACGCTTCCTCGGCGGCGGCGAACCCGACCTCGCCGGCCGCGATCCCCGGCACTTCCTCGCCGATTGGCTCACCAGCCCGGAAAACAAACCCTTCGCCCGCACCCTCGCCAACCGCGCATGGTCCCACTTCTTCGGCCGCGGCATCATCGAGCCGGTCGACGACGGACGACTCTCCAATCCGCCCAGCAATGAGGAATTGCTCGCCGCGCTCGCCGGGCACCTCACCGCTTCCCAATTCAATATCCGCTCGCTCATCCGCGAAATCTGCCGCAGCCGCAGCTACCAGCTGAGTAGTTCCACGTCACCAGCCAATGCGGCCGACGACCGCTATTTCTCCCACGCCATGGTCCGGCGTCTCCAGGCGGAAATCCTTGTCGATTCCATCGGCGTGGTCACGGGTGTCCCCGCGACCTTCAGTGGCCAACCGCAGGGAACCCGCGCCACGGGCATCTTCGATGGCGGAGCCGACCGCGACTACTTCCTCAAAACCTTCGGAGCCAGCCGCCGCGAAACCGTCTGCGCCTG
>CAZSDE010000460.1:0-3480 GCA_964605435.1 uncultured Akkermansia sp. | reverse complement strand
CGCATCGCCGTGTCCTTCCCTGCAACGTCACGGCTGATCTATTCCCAGACGCCCATGAAGGCTCCCATCATCCGCGCCACCCCCAGAGCCGGACGATACTGATTCCCAATCAGCCCCACAAAAGCGTCGCCTACTCCGCGCCGGCAGGCCAGCATCCGCAGAATGCCATTGGCCACCGCCGGTCGCACAATGCAGCGCTGAAACAGCAGATTGAGCCGCTGCTTGCCACGGTGCGACCTCGCACGCGCGGCTCCATACGATGCCAGAGCTTCCTCCACGACTGCCGGACCCGCCGTCACCAACCGGCCCGCAAGTGCCTCAGCCATCCACAGGGCCATGTAAATGCCCTCCCCAGTGAGCGGATCAATGAACCCACCCGCATCCCCGACCAGTGCCACCCCCGGCCCGCTCGCCCGACGCACCGCATGCGACGACGGAAAGGTCGCCCCCACCTTCGCCGGTCCCGCCACCCGGGCCACCCGGTCCCGCAGGTGCGGAGACGATGCCAGCTGACGGTTCAGAAATTCATGCGGTGCCACCCCGCGCAGCGCAGCGGGATCACACACGGTCGAAACATTTACTTCCCGACTGCTCAGATTGTTCAGTCCCACATACGAACCATCACGGAAAACATGCATCTCCCCGAACGGAGGGGTTTCTTCCAGCGCAGCCACGTCGGCATGCAATGCCACGCGCTTCCGCGGAGCCGGCAGCGCCAGCCCAGTCTGCCGCGCCACCAGCGACTTCCTCCCATCAGCCCCCACCAGCAATGGAGCTTCCGCCCCCCAGCCCGATTCCATCCGCAGCCGCCAGCCGGATGCCACCCGGTCAATCCCTGTCACTTTTTCCCCCATGCGCACGTCCGCGCCAGCCTGCGAGGCCAGCCGCAGCATCCGTTCATCGAAATCCGGACGCCGCAGCGCCAATCCATGCGACGGCACCCCCCGCACCCCGGGAAACCGCGTCACCAACCGCCGGAAATCGGGCGCATGCAGAATCATTCCCTCAAGCTGCCGCGCCCCGCCGGCCAGTTCCCCGCGCAAACCCAGACGATCCAGCAGCGCCACACCCGCAGGGCACAGGTAGGCTCCGCAGACCCTCGCGGGCAGCACCCGGTGTGCCTCCACCAGCAATACCCGCCAGCCAGACTCCGCCAGACGCAGCGCCGTCAGGCCGCCCGCAGGCCCACCACCCACCACCATCGCATCCCAGCGCTCCCTCATGCCTCCCTCACTTCTTCTCAAGGCTCACATGCACCGCCACATCCACCCGGTCCTTCACGGAAACCGCCCCCAGCAGGGCACTCGGTGCCTTCAGTCCAAATTCCTTGAGCGATACCGGAAAGGCCAGATCAAATTCCACATGCCCCTTGCCGTCGTCCCGCAGACCAGTCGTCGCCCCCGCAATCTCACGGCTCGTCCCGGCAATCGTCAGCTTCAGCGGCAGCACCCCGGGCTTTTCCTTGCCATCCTCGCCCTTCCCCGGCCGCGCCCGGTTCTCCGAGGCCCCCTTCACTTCCACATCAATGAACCGATGCTTCGCCGCACTGAACATCGCCCGCATCTTCTCGTCCCGCTCGTCGTGATCGGTATCCATCTTCGCCACCTCGGCATCCGCCTTCGCCGAAAGCTCGCCGCCATCCCGCTTCACCGTCAATGGCACAGTCACCTTGCCCTCGAAATCATGCAGGGTCGAGTAGCCCGTAAACTGCACGGCCGCAGTCCCGGTCCACGTCTCGCCAGCCCAGCACGGCACCGCCAGCAGCACACTCAGCAGCAGAGTTCTCATCGGTTTCATCGGTTTCTTAAGGGTTGGGGGTTGTCAGGGAAATGCTCCGCCGTCTCTCAGGCCGCAAAAGGCAGCATCCTCCGCACGCGGTTCAGAAACGGAATGTACTGCCAGTAAGGCTTCGGAAACGGTAGCAGCGCCATCGCCTTCAATCCCCACTGCGTCAGCCGCGAATGCCCCTCGCAGCTCAGCATCACATGAGGATGCCGCCGCTGAAAGGCCCGCAGCGTTTCCTCCAGCCACCCCGGCGGCGTCCGGTGCGAGTAAAAGAAATCCGGAACCTCGGGATCCGCCTTCCGCCGCAGATCCTCCCGCACAAATTGACCCGCCCCCATCTGATCAGACAGCGGACTCCCCGGATAAATGCGGATCCCACTCGTGATGTACACGGCATCCGGCGATTTCACATGCTCTTCAATGAACCCAAGGGTCTCAGCCACGGTCTCGGGCGTCTCCCCGGGACCACCCAGCAGAAATACCCACAAGGCGGTAATCCCCTCGGCACGCAGCCGCTCCACCGCCACCCCCAGCGCTTCCCGCCCGTAACTCTTCTGATACGACCTCAGCATCGCATCGGAAGCACTCTCCGCCGTCAGCAGCACATTCCGGAATCCCGTCGACCGCATCGCCGCCAGTAACTCCGCCGGCAGCTTCCCGGGATTCAACCCGGTGCCGATGAAATTCGCCTCCAGCCCGCGCCGCTGCAGCGCCGCCAGCACCCGCAGGGCATGCGAAGGCGGCAGATTGAACGTGCTGTCCACAAACTCGAAATCCTTCACCCCGGCCCCCATCGCTCCCTCCACTTCGTCCGCCACGGCCTCGGGATCAAGAAAGCGGTACTTCGCCCCCTCAATCCTCCCATACGTGCAGTACGTGCACTTCAGCGGACACCCCCGCTTGGTCTGCAAGGGATACCCCGCATCCCCACGCAGATACGGCCGCAGATCGGAAACCCATTCGTACAGCCGCGGCGCAGGCAACTGCTCGGTCCGCCCGACCCGGTACGGTCCACCACCCAACCCCACCACCGCAGGCAAGCGCTCGCCCGCCTCAAGCCGCGCCATGACTTCCGGCAGGCCTTCCCCCCCTTCCCCCAGAACCACCCGCTCCGCACCCCCTTCCCGCATCACCCGCTCCGGCCCAACCGTCGCCGCCGGACCACCGGCAATCACCTTCACCCACGGCGCCCACCGCCGGATATCCCGCACCAGACCAGCCGGACCGTCCAGATAACTCTCGAACGCATGATAGTCGCTGTTGTCCAGATTCCGGATCCCGATGGCCACATAATCGGGACGCCACGACTCCACTCTCCCGCGCAGATCCGCCCGCGACCCCGCATCCCCGGCATATTCCTCAAACACCACATCATACCCCGCCGCACGCACCGCCGACGCCACAAACGCCAAACCCAGCGGAGCCACCCGGTACGGCATCACCGTCTCATTCCCGTTCACCACCATCACCCGGCGGCGAACCGGACGCCCCAGACCATGGCTCGTCGCGTCGTTCACTTCTTTGCTGAAGCGTCGCACACCCATCCATCTGCGCAACAGCCTCTCTGCCTGAACCTGCTTTCATCTTAACCGCACGAAGCCACCTCATTCCTCCTCCCTTGACCAGACTTCCGGTTGCCCTAGCCACCCCCATCGTCCAATCACCTCCGCAGCACCTTTCCTTTCCCCATCAACA
>CAZSDE010000459.1:0-3485 GCA_964605435.1 uncultured Akkermansia sp. | reverse complement strand
GGCATCTACCCCGCTGACACCCACGGCCATGTCTTCTTCGGCAACATCCACGACAACGCCATCCACGAAGAAGCCGTCGAACCCGCCGGCGCCACCTTCCAGGCCAAACCCGTCCGCGACTTCCTCCGCGCCAACGACGGCTGGTTCCGCCCCGTCAGCATCCAGACCGGCCCCGACGGCTTCCTCTGGGTCATGGACTGGTGCGACAAGTATCCGTGCTACCAGAACGCCCAGGCCAACCCCGGCGGCGTGGACCGCGAAAAGGGCCGCATCTGGCGCGTGTGCTACACTGGCAGCGACGAAGGGAAGAAACTGGCGGGAATGTCGCGCAGTCCAGGCTGGAAGCAGGTGGACCGACGCCGCATGAACGCCGGGGAAGCAGCGAAAGCCGCGGTTTCCAAGGACGAGGGACTGCGCCGGGCCGCTGCCTTGTGGGCATCAGACGAGCGTGCTGATACGGACCTTCCTCGATGGTTAATTACTCTGGCCAGCGACCCCGAACCTTCGGTGCGTCATGCCGTGGCGGTAGCGGCCCGGCGCTGGGGGCTGGGCGGTGGTTTGACCGTAAAAGCTCTGGAGCCAGCCGGCCCGGACATCACCCCACTGCTGAAACCATTGCTCGAGAAATCAGCCAATGCAGACCGGACCCTGGCTTTTGCGGTTTGGATGGCCATGGAGTCGGAGGTGGCAGTGATGCCAGGGCGATACCTGCCGATGCTCGCCGACCTCGCTCCCCAAACCAAACCCCTCAGCCTCGGTCTCACCTATAAAACTGCCCGGCGCATCACCGACACGCGCAGCGCGGAGAACATGGACATGCTGCTCGGCTTCCTCGACCAGATCAAAGCCGACGACGTCCTCACGGCACACGCCCTCGACGGCATGTTGAAAGCCCAGGAGGCCGGTGCGCTGAAGCCTGCCAAGGACGATCCCGCGCCGCTCTTCGCCCACTGGCGCGCCAGCAAGGCCGAGAACGTGCGTAACCTCGCCGGACGGCTTGCCACCCTGTGGGGCGACCCGAATGCCGTGGCCGCGCTCATGGGCGTGGTGCTCGATGAAAAGGCCGACGTGGAGGAGCGCATCGAATCCATCCGCACCGTGCGCCGGCTCAAGAGCGACGCCGCGCGCGCCGGCATGCTGAAGCTGCTGGAGCAGAAATCGCCCGACAAACTCACCGTGGAAGTCCTGCGCGCCGCCGGCGAGTTGGGCGGCATGGATCTGGCGAATGCCATCCTCAAGGCATGGCAGGGCTACAGCCCGTCACTGCGCACAGCCGCCGCCGAAGTGCTCGTCACCCGGGGCGACTGGGCGAGCCGTCTCCTCGATGCCGTCGAAGGCAAATGGGTCGCCAGCGGCAAGGTCAATCCGTCCGACATTCCCGTCAGTGTCCGCCGCAGTCTCGCCCAGAACGAAGACCTCAAGGACCGCGCCGGCTCCCTGCTGGGCGCATGGAACGAATCGTCGGACGACCTCAAGGCCCTCATCGCCCGGAAGAAGAAGGCGGCCCTCAGCGGCGAGCCGAATCTGGAAAACGGCAAGGCCATCTTCACGGCCACCTGCGCGACCTGCCACAAGTTCCACGGCGGCGGTCAGGAAGTCGGCCCTGAACTCATCGGCTCGGGCCGCAGCAATCTCGACGCCCTCCTCGCCAATGTCATCGATCCCAATCAGATCATCGGGAATGGCTACGAAAACTTCATCGTCACCACCAAAGACGACCGCACCATCGCCGGCCGCGTCATCGAGGACACGCCCACCCAATTGACCCTCCTCGGCATCGGCGGCGTGAAGACGGTCGTCCCCCGCGGCGAGATCCGGAAATCCGTCAATACCCACCAGAGCCTCATGCCCATGGGCTTCGGCGAGCTGCCGGACGACCAGTTCCGCGACCTCATGTGGTACATCCTCGCCCCGCCCGAGGAAGGCCCCCTCACGAAGGAAAAGAAGGAACACCTCATCCTCAGTGTGGAAACCGCCGCCGCCCCGGAAACGGAAGCCTCCGACGGTTCCGACCTCTGGGACCCGAAACGCCGCGACCGCGAATCCGCCAGCCTCTGGAACGTGGACTGGGACCTCGACGCCCCCGACTTCGAAGGCACTCCCACCAAACTCGTGGAATACCACGGCCGGAAGAATGTCCTCGTCCTCCACCCCAAAAGCCGCACCGAAGCCAGCGCCCTCGTCCGCACCATCGAACTCCCCGCCGGCAAACCAGCCAAACTCTCGGTCTGGGTCGCCAGCCACGACAACGGCGACTGGGACCTCCGCGCCACCGCCAACGGCGAACGCCTCGCCGGTTCCGCTAAAATCAACGCCGCCAATCCCGGCAAACGCTGGAAAAAGCAGACCTGGGACCTCTCCGCCTACCAGGGCAAAAAGGTCACCATCCGGATCGAAAACTGGGCGAGCGACTGGATGAATGAATTCAGCTTCTGGAGCGACCTCCGGCTGGAGTGACGGTCCTGCTTTCCCCTGGACTGTCGTCTGGTTTCGGCGGAAGGAATATCGCACAGACTCTGCGGCTAATTTGGCACGGAACCTGCTGTCAAAAATTATTACCGACGTGCCGTTCCGGGCAGCAACCCCGCGGCAGACGCCGGTGCAACCTCACCTCACATCCCTATGCCTAAATACAAACTGGAATACATCTGGCTCGACGGTTACACTCCGGTCCCGAACCTCCGCGGCAAGACGCAGCTGAAGGACTTTGATTCCTTCCCGACGCTGGAGCAGCTCCCGCTGTGGGGCTTCGATGGCAGCTCGACGCGTCAGGCTCCGGGCCGTTCGTCCGACTGCGTGCTCAAGCCGGTGGCGGTCTACCCTGATGCCACGCGCACGAATGGAGCCATTGTCATGTGCGAAGTCCTCAATGCGGACGGCACCCCGCACGTGTCCAATCACCGGGCCACCATCATCGATGATCCGGACACATGGTTCGGCTTCGAGCAGGAATACTTCCTGTACCAGGACGGTCGTCCGCTCGGATTCCCGGAAAATGGCTATCCCGCTCCCCAGGGCGAATACTACTGCGGCGTGGGATACAGCAATGTGGGCGATGTCGCCCGCCAGATCGTCGAGGAACACCTCGACCTCTGCCTCGCGGCGGGCATCAATCACGAAGGCATCAATGCCGAGGTGGCCAAGGGTCAGTGGGAGTTCCAGATCTTCGGCAAGGGATCGAAGAAGTGCGCCGACGACGTCTGGACAGCCCGCTACCTCCTCCTCCGCCTCTGCGAGAAGTACGCCATCGATGTGAACTTCCACTGCAAACCGCTGGGCAAGGACCTCGACTGGAACGGTTCGGGCATGCACTGCAACTTCTCCACGAAGTTCATGCGCGAAGTGGGCGGCAAGGAATACTTCGAGAAGCTCATGGGAGCCTTCGAAAAGTACCGCGACGAACACATCGCCGTCTACGGCCCGGACAATCACCTGCGTCTCACCGGTCTCCACGAAACTCAGTCGATCGACAAGTTCAGCTACGG
>CAZSDE010000458.1:0-3486 GCA_964605435.1 uncultured Akkermansia sp. | reverse complement strand
CCTTCAACGCCACTCCCTTCCCCTCATCCAGCAACGGCACGGAAAACAGCCCCAGCTTATCCGCCGTCACCGTCGCCGTGCTTCCTCCCACGTTCTCCAGAATCACCGACCGCACCACCTTGCCGGCTTCCGCCAGCGCCACCTTGCCGAAATCCACCACCTGCGCCGATTCCTCGGCCAACCGCACCAGCGACGGCGCGGGCTGCGCCTCGACCACCATCGCATGACGATGCCCCTGCACCACAAACTGCAGGGTCCCTCGCAGGACGTCGCTCAGTAATCCCTTCGCTCCCACCTGCACTTCGCTCTTCCCATCCGCCGCCACCGTCACGGTCGCAGGATACACAAACTGTTCCGGTCCATCCACGGTCACCGTCAGCGGCTGCTTCGTATTGTTCTGCAGGGTCGCCCTTCCCGCCCGGCTCAGCTTTCCAGCCTCCCAGTCCAGCACAAGGGTGGCCGGATACACCGTGAATGGTGCCATCACCCGCGCACTCAGCCGCACCCGGCTTTCCCCAGCCAGCACCACCTCCCCCTCAAGTTCCCCGGGAACCTCGGCATCACAGCGGATCCCAGCCACCAGCGATTCCCCCACCCCCAGCTGAAACCTCCCGCCCTCAGGCGTCACCCACGACCACCCCTTCGGCAACTCAGGCTCAGCCACCCACTCCCCATCCCCGACATTCCGGATGCCCACTGTCTTCGTCACCGGCTCCCCAGCCACCACCACCCCGAAATCCATCGCCGCAGGCACCTCCAGCCGCGCCCGCGCATCGCTGATCAATACCGTCACCGTCGCGGAAATCGACGAAGGCCGACCCGGCACCTGCACCCCATACGTGAAACTGTCACGCGACCCCGCACTGCCCGGATCCGCCGTGTAACGCACCACCGCCCGGGAATTCCCCGTCGGCACAGGCTCGGCCGGCTGCAGAACCCCTAGCCGCGGCTGCGACCGGATCGAAAACTCCATAGCGCTCCCCGTCCCGGTAATCCCCTCCAGCACAATCTCCACCGTCCTCCCCCGCACCGCCTTCACAGTCACATCCCGCGCCACCGGTGCCCGCGGCACTGGCTTGTCCTTCTTGCCTCCTCCCCGCGGCCCTCCGGCCGAAATGTCGGCAGCCACCGGCCCAGCCACCATCACCACGGCAGCTGCAACCCGGAAAACTCGTGAACACACAGACATGCAGAAGATTCCCCTCCTTTGCACTACATCACCTCCCCCCGCAATGAGCGACTGCACTTTCCACGGAACTACCAACAAACTCCAGCGGGCCACCTCGGCAGAATCGCCAGCGGCTCCCGGCGGCTCATCCTTCCCCAAGGGTCAATTCCGGAACAGACGGGAAACCTAGCGCCCAGCCCCCGCCTCCCCCGACGGCTTCACGCCCTCAGGCAAGGTCGGTGCCGCCTCCTCCAGCGGCTTCGCCGCCTCCGGCCCCTTGATGCGGGCATATTCCTGCTGCGCCAGCGCCAACTGCTCCTTCGTCATCTTCTTCTCCAGCTCAGCACGCTTCTGCACCCCAGGCTCGAACTTGTCTCCCGTCGCCAGCGCCAGCGCATACGCCCGGATCAGATCAGGACGCCCATCAAGGCCCTTCTCATGATACTCCGCCAACCGCAGCTGCGCCTGCGCAATCCCCAGCTCGGACGCCCGCGTCAGAATGGCCTTCGCATTCTTCGGATCAGGCGGCAGCCCACCCTCCCCGGTCATCAGCATCTCAGCCACCGTCAGAGCCGACTCCGCATCCCCACCGCTGGCAGCCCGCGTCAGCCACGACTGCGCCGCAATCGTGTCCTTCCCAACCCCGTTCCCCTCGCGGTACCGGCCCCCCAGCTCACGCATAGCCGGTGCAAACCCAGCCAAGGCAGCACGGATCAGCCAGCGGACCGATTCCCCCGGACTCGCCGTGACCGCCCGGCCCTTCTCATAAAATACCGCCATCCCATACATGGCCGCACCCGCCCCCTTCTGCGATCCCTTCTCGTACCACGCCAGCGCCTGCTTGTCGTCCTGCGGCACACCCAACCCCTCCGCATGAAGCGACCCCATCTTCGCCGCCGCCCCCGCATCCCCGGCCTCCGCCGCCTTGCGGAACCACCGGGCCGCCTCGGGCAGACTCTTCTCCACCCCGTTCCCAGTCTCATGCATCACCCCCAGCGCCAGTTGCGCATCGACCGAATTCAAATCCGCCGCCCGGATGAACCACTGCTTAGCCTTGCTCCCATCCTTCGCGACCCCATTCCCATTCAGCGCCATCACCGCCAGCCGCAGCATCGATTTGATGTGATTCCGCTTCGCCGCATTCTCAAACATCTCCATCGCTTTCCCGCTGTTCTTCTCCACCCCCTCGCCAGCCGCATACGCCAGACCCAGAATGTCATAGGCATCTGCCTCACCAAGCGCGGCCGACTTCTCCAGTAGCCGGATCGCCTCCGCCGCATCCTTCTTCACCCCAGTCCCACTCAGCTTCATCGTTCCCAGCGAAACAAGCGCTGCCCCCGATCCCGCATCAGCCGCCTTCTGCAGACGCTCCAGCCCTTCCTCCAGCCGACCCGGCGTCGCCAGCAGCAATGCCGCCAGATTGAACTGAGCCCCCACATGACCCTTCTCCACCGCCTTCCGATACCATTCCTCCGCCAGCCGACCCGACGCCTCCACCCCGCGCCCCTCCTGATGCAGCCGCCCCAGCGCAAACTGCGCCTCCGCATCCCCCTTCTCCGCAGCCACCCGGAACATCTTCGCCGCCGCCGCCTCATCACCCTTCTTGTACGCCTCATACGCACTCCTCGTGTCCCCTGCCAGATTCGCCTCGCTCCCATCCGGAAACAGCAGAAACGCCGCCACCACAGGCCCGCCACTCAGCCACACACCAGCCAGCACGCTCAAAAGGGAAATTCGCATCGGTTTTCTCAGGGTTTGTCCCCACCGGATACCACCCGCCTCCCCATTTGCAAAGCCCTCATTGACATAGCCGCCACAGCCCCCAAGGCCCGGAAGATACCATGAACACAGCGGAGCCACAAAGGCAGCCCGCCCCATCACCGCATGGATGTCCCACGGAAGCACCGCATCCGGACCGAAATCCCAACCGCGGCATGTGATGACAGCCGACGCCCCGACCCGGATTGCAGTCGCACGCAAAGGCCTGAACTCACGCGAACGCTATCGGACAGACCTCTTGGCGTCGCACCACACCACAGACCCTGCGAGGATGTCCTTGTGACCGTTAAACCAAATGGTGGCCGGCTGAGGTATCGAACGCTACCGGACAGACCATTTGGCGTCGCGCACCATCGCCGCCGCGAATTGAGGGTCTTTGTTTGCCTGTGAGCCGATCTCGGAACCGGTCTGGCCCATTTTCCTGACACATGGCTCTGCCTGCGGCGGTGCCGGAATCACGCGCGCCAACGGCCTGCGGCCGGGCCCGACGGGCCCACTCCGGAATTGCACTGGAATCACTCTGAAACCGCTCCCGGATC
>CAZSDE010000457.1:2049-3510 GCA_964605435.1 uncultured Akkermansia sp. | reverse complement strand
CCACGGTTTCCCGTGGCTCCTTCGATAGGATTGTAGAACGGATTACTTCCGGCGGCGGCGCGAGGCCATGCCGATCATGGCTGAACCCGCGAGTAGAGAGCCGGCAGCCGTTCCGGGTTCCGGGACTTGGAGGCCGGTCATGATGACCTGACGGTTGAATGGACTGCCACCGCCCGTTCCGGTAAATCCGTAGAAGTATTCACCGCTCGTGAGGCTGTAGTACTGATTGTACACTGCCCATGGTGCCTGCACCGAACCGATGTTGAGCCCGTCGCCCACCGGGGCATTGACCCCCAAGGAGGTGATCTTCGGGGCAAACGTTGTGTAGCTGGCCATGTCCCCGGGACCGCCCGGGAAAGTAGCGGTCACAATATTGGTCGGACTTCCGAAGCCAGGAGGCAGGATGTCGGGGGCTGAGGTGTTCTTGAAACCCCAGAATTCACGGAGATCCGTGCCACTTTGACCATCGAGGTCGAAGGGGGTGAGGTAAACATTCTCTACTGCGACAGGGTTCGCGCCGTCATCGAATGAAAGCGTGTAGGTCAGCCAGGGATTAGCAGAGTCAACGCCTGAAAGGATGAGTGGGGAAGTGCCGCCGACGATGGTGCCATTGCCCAAACCGGTGATGGTCAGGGTGGCATTCACAGTGGCACCACCGGGAATGTAGATGTTGTTCTTGACCCATGAGGTGCCGACGCCACCGCTGGTATTCACGGGAATCCAAGGCGTGCGAAGATCGAGAATTGCGGTCTGTGCGTTAGCGCCTTGGGAAACACCCAAGCCGATGACGGCAGCCACGAGGAGAGATTTACTGGTGTGCGAGTTCATGCTGGCGGCAGTTTTGGCATGGGATGAAATGGATAGCAAGCGGTTTTTTGTGTTTTTCACAAATTTCCACGGCGGGGGGTGAATGGGGTAAGTGATTGAGGAATAGGGAAGTATGATTAAACCTAAGTCATGTGGCGGGTAAGTGAAAGCGCGTTAATGTTATGGTTTTTACTGTGGAACGATTTCCGGTAGCGGAATTTGGCGGGTGGGTTTCCTTGCGGAACTTATGAAGAGCAGGATGGATCTCACGGTGTTTTCGGCAATGCTTCTGGTGGGCATGGTATCTGATTCGGTTGCTGAGGGTGAATGGAATCCGGGTGGGGAATTTCCGGCTTTGAGTCCGGCCGAGTCGATTCGGCAGATGGAGGTTCCGAAGGGGTATCGTGTGGAGTGTGTGGCGAGCGAGCCGATGGTGGAGGAACCGGCGATGATTGCCTTTGATGGCAACGGGGCGCTGTATGTGTGTGAATGGCGGACGTACATGCAGGACGAGCATGCGACGGGGCAGTTGGATCCGGTGAGCCGGGTGGTGAAGCTGGTGGATACGGATGGGGACGGTCGGATGGACCGGAGGACGGTATTCATTGATTCCGTGGTGCTGCCGCGTGCGGTGCTGCCGATGCACGACCGGGT
>CAZSDE010000457.1:0-2039 GCA_964605435.1 uncultured Akkermansia sp. | reverse complement strand
GCTTGTGAATTTCACGGAATCGCAGACGCTGTGGGCATATTTCGATGACAACCGGGATGGGGTGGCGGACCGGCGGGAAGTGGCATGGGAAGGGGAGGCCGATCATGGCAATATCGAGCATCAGCTCAGCGGGCTTCTCTGGAATCTGGACAACACGATCTGCACGAATGACCGGCGCTTCCGGTGGAATGGAGGGAAACTCGAGGCGGTGCCGCACGCGCGGGGAAGGATCAGTCAGTATGGACTGGCGCGGGACGACGATGGTCGGCTTGTGTGCAGTTGGGGTGGGGGGGCGAACCCGGCGCATTCGTTTCAGTTGCCGTCGGGCTATCCGATTCTGGACATCCGGGAGCATGAGGAAGGGTATTTCCGGCCGTGGGGGATTTGTCCGGTGTGGGATTACAGTGATGGGGGGTATGATGTGGAGAGGCAGGCGCAGCTGACGCATTTTTCGGCGACCTGTGGGCAGACGGTGGTGCGCAGTCCGCTGTTTCCGGATTGGCATGGGAATTCCCTTGGGTGCGAGCCGGTGGGGCGGTTGATCCGGATGACGAAGTTCAGCTGGCGGGATGGGAAGGGGACGGCGCACAATGCCTTTCCGGGGAGTGAGTTTCTGCGGTCGAGGGATGCGTATTTCCGGCCGGTGTGGACGGAGAGCGGGCCGGATGGGGCGATTTACGTGGCGGATCTGTACCGGGGGATCATTCAGGAGAAGGAATGGTTTCCGACCGAGGTGACGCCGGAGCTGCAGGCGCGGTATGTGGAGGATTACCGGAAGAATAAGCTGGCGACGTGGGTGGAGCGGTATCACCGGGTGAAGAAGTGGGGCATGACGAAGGTGGTGCGGCATGGGCGGATTTACCGGGTGGTACCGGAGGGCCGTGGAGTTGGGCCATTGCCGCGGATGCTGGATGAGACTCCCGGGCAGCTGGTGGCGCATCTGGCGCATGCCAATGGCTGGTGGCGGGACACGGCGCAGATGCTGCTGGTGGCGCGTGGGGACCGCGGGGCGGTGGGTGAGTTGCGGAAGATGGCGGCGGGTTCCGATGTGAACGGTCGGATTCATGCGCGGTGGGCGCTGCAGGGTCTGGGGGCCCTCGAACTGGGGGAAGTGCTGGCGGGGATGAAGGATGAATCGGCGCGGGTGCGGCGGGCGTCGGTGCAGCTGAGCGAGCCATGGCTGGCCGCGAAGGAAGCGGCGGTGGTGGCGGCGCTGGGTGGGATGGCTGACGATGCGGATGCGCAGGTGGCGACGCAGGTGTTTCTGGCGTGGCGGTCGGCTGGCATGCCTGGCGGTTTTGTTCGGAAGGGTGGGGAACTGCCGCTGGTGGAGGCGGTACGGAAGCATGATGACGCTGAGGCTGGGCTTGACCGGATGAGCGAGCCGGCGCGCCGGGGACGTCTGGTCTACGAGAATCTCTGCATGTCGTGCCATGGACTGGACGGCATGGGCGTGAAGGCTGCCGATGCGCTGCTGGCACCGCCCCTCGCGAAGTCGCGCTGGATGGCGGACAACGGAAACGTGGCGGTGCTGGCGAGGATTCTGCTGAAGGGTCAGGCGGGTCCGATTGGCGGAGTGGCCTACGGGGCGGGGCTGATGCCGCCCCTTGAGAAGTCGCATACGGACGCGCAGCTGGCGGAAGTGCTGACCTATGCCGGGGAACGCTGGCATGGCTGGAAGCGGGCGGTGACGGCCGGGGAAGTGGCGCGGGTGCGTCAGGAGATTGCCTCGCGGGAAGGTCCGTGGACCGAGGACGAACTGCAGAAGGTGGGCCGCTGAGGTTGTTCTGCGGCAGTGGCAAGCGGCTTGACAAGGGGTCGGGCCAATGTGGAGGAGAGCCCATGGAGATTTCCATTCCTGAGCTGCTGGGAATTGTGCTCGCTGCGTCCTACGTGGCTGGGGCGACGCCGTTTGGCTATCTGGCTGGGAGGCTGAAGGGGATTGACATCCGGGAGCATGGTTCCGGGAATGTGGGGGCTACGAATGTGATCCGGGTGCTGGGGAAGGGGTTGGGGATACCGGTGTTTGCGGCGGATTT
>CAZSDE010000456.1:0-3540 GCA_964605435.1 uncultured Akkermansia sp. | reverse complement strand
GCATAGGCCAGCGAACGCAGCACGGGTTCGGCATGCTGCCAGCCAATCGTCTGCAGGGTACGCCAGCTGTTGGCCACATAGATTGCCTTGTGTCCGATGTCGCGGAAGTCGCGTGCTCCGAAGCGGCAGAAGGCCTCGAAGATTTCCTGTGCCCCTGCCCCGCGCGCCAATCCGGCCACCGCCGCATCGGCCGCGTCTTCATCCCAGCGTGTCATCGCTTCCTCAAAGGCCCCGCGCGCCCGCTCCGCGGCCGGCACTGCCCTTTCATCAACAGCAGCCATGGTCCAATCCCCTTCCTGCACATCCCGCGCCTGCGACGCCTTGAATTGGTCGAGCGCCCAGAACAAGGGCAGCCAGCGGTCGCCATCCGGCGCATTGAGACTTGCAAGGTGTGCCGAATGCACCACGAGCACCGCATGGAATTTGAAACCCACGGGCCGTGGCTGAATGTTCCGCACCCCCGCCAGCAGCAGGGCCGCCAGCCATTGACGGTACGGTACGCCCTGACGGATCCGCTGCCCGACTTCCTCCAGAAGCCGCTCGCGCGGTGTATCCTCGAGCAGGCGCACCAGCGGCTCCATCTCGGCACTGAACCGCACCGGTCCGTCCGGACGCGCTTCCTCCGCACCCACCACCGGCAGACCGCTCAGATACGACAACGTGCCCGGCAACCCCAGCGTGGCGGTGGCCCGGCTCAGAAACTGCCTGCGGTTCGATCGGTTCATGCCGATACCATCGCCGGACAGTCCGGCCATTCCCAGCGACTCCCTCATCCGGACTCGCGGATGACCGCGCAGCCTCGCCGGCCCGGGAAATCAGGGCTTGGCAGCCGCCACTTTTGCGAATTGCTCGACCTTGTAGAGCTTCGCGGCGTCACCAAGGCTGCCAACCGCCAGTTCCTTCGTGAGCTTGTCGCTCGCAGAACGGAACGTGATCACATTGACGCCTTCCTTCTTCTTCGAGGCTTCCACACGGATGCTGTCGGCCTTCACGCCTTCCAGCCTGGCGAACGATTCCTTCACCTTGGCCCGGCACCCGGCACATGACATGCCGCTCACGTCGATCACGTAATCGGTGTCAGCCACCGCAGATCCAGCCAGCACAAGGGAGATGAGAAGGGTACGCAGTTTCATAGTGCCACAGGAAATCACACGGAACGCCGACCGCAAGCGGCGGCCGCATCCGTGTTTGCCGCCAGTCCACCCCGTTCCCCGGACCGCTCAGTCGTCGCGCTGGAGGTCGAGTTCCGGTTTGAAGTCCGCCGCATGATACGAACTGCGGACGAGCGGGCCGGATGCCACGTGACGGAATCCTTTGCGTTCGGCGAGTTCCTTGAGAAACGCGAAGCGGTCGGGATGGACGTACTCGACGACAGGGAGATGCTTTTCGGATGGGCGCAGGTACTGGCCCATGGTGAGGACGGTGACGCCGGCTTCGCGGAGGTCGTCCATGGCCTGGAAGATTTCGGTCTCGGTTTCGCCGAGGCCGAGCATGATGCCGCTTTTGGTGGCGACGCGGCCTTCGCTCATTTCTCCGGCGCGCTTGAGCACATGGAGGCTGCGGTGGTACTGGGCCCGGCTGCGCACGAGCGGAGTCAGGCGTTCCACGGTTTCGAGATTGTGATTGAAGATGTGGGGTCGGGCGGCCATGACCGTGGCGAGGGCGTCGTCCTTGCCATTGAAGTCTGGCACGAGAATTTCGATCACAATCCCCGGATTTTCGCGGCGCACGGCCTCGATGGTCCGGGCGAAGTGTTCGGCTCCGCCGTCCTGCACGTCGTCGCGGGCTACCGCCGTGATGACCACGTGATTGAGCTTCATTCGCTTGGTGGCTTCAGCGACGCGGTCGGGTTCGTCGGCTTCGAGGGCGAAGGGTTTGGCGGTTTTGACAGCGCAGAATCCGCAGGCCCGCGTGCAGCGGTCCCCGGCAATCATGAAGGTGGCGGTTCCCTGGCTCCAGCATTCCCAGCGGTTCGGGCACTGGGCTTCCTCGCAGACCGTGTGCAGCTTGAGGTCGGAAACGAGTGCCTTCGTCGACCAGAAGACCGGATTGCTGGGCAGCCGGACCTTGATCCACGAGGGCTTTTTGTCCTGATGCAGGGCGGGATCGATTTTCGGTGTCATGTTGCTGGAAAGTGGAACGGAAGGCAGGCCGGGCAGAAACGCAACGGCATCAGCCGGATGTTCCCGCCCGCCGGAGGGCCCGCAGCGAGCCGAGGAGATACGGCGCAAAGTGATGCGCAGCCGCCTCGACGTCCATGCCGCTGACGCCTTCGCGTTCGAGCGATGTCATGCTGACGCCGTCGATCCCGCACGGGGTAATGGCAGCGAATCCATCGAGGGTGCCGGCGACATTGATGGCGAAACCGTGCATGGAAATCCACTGGCGTGCCCCGATTCCGATGCTGGCGAGCTTGCGTCCGCCGACCCAGACGCCGGTCAATCCTTCGCTGCGATCCGCGGGCACGCCGAGGGCCTGGCAGCCATCGATGAGGCCTTGTTCGAGACTGCGGAGGTAGGCATGGAGGTCCTGACCGTATCCAGCCAGCCGGAGCAAGGGATAGCCCACCAGCTGGCCGGGCCCATGCCACGTGGCCTTCCCTCCTCTGCCGATCTCGACGAGGGGCGCGGGAAGATTTGCGGGATCGCCGAGGCTGCTGCGGTCCTGCGTGCGTCCGATGGTGAACACGGGGTCGTGCTCGAGCAGGAGGAGAACTTCCGGGCCGGATCCACTGAGCAGGGTGCGCACGATGTCCTCCTGCAGGCGCAGGCCTTCCCCGTACGCGATCCGACCTAGCCAGCGCACTTCTGGATCTACCGCCACTGTCTCGCTGCTCGCTTCCATCAACCGTGCATCCATCCCAATCGGCCGTGGCGGCGCAATCGCGTTTCCCCCGCCCGCGGTTCGCGAATTTTCGGGACTTTCGCGGCCGCATCACGCAGAATCCCGCACTGAAGTCACCCCTCTTCTCCATGCGTCTGCCCATTCTGCTCGCCACTGCCGCCGCCGCGGCCCCTTTCGCCTGCCCCGCCATGGCCGGCGTCGATTCGGTCGTCACCTTCAACGAAATCCATTACCATCCCGCAGACGGCCAGACGTCGGGCGAATGGATCGAGCTGAAGAACCAGAATTCGGTCGATGTCGACCTGTCGGGCTGGCGCCTCGATGGTGGGGCCGACTTTGATTTTCCGGCGGGCACGGTGATCCGGGCGGGACAATTCCTTGTGGTGGCGGCGAATCCTGCGGCCCTCACGGCGGCCTCGGGTGTCACTGGCGTGCTCGGTCCGCTCCGCAATGCCATCAACAATACCGGGGAACGCATCACTCTGAAGAACAACAATGGCCGCCGCATGGACGAAATCGAGTTCACGGACCGCCAGCCATGGCCGGATGCCGCGGATGGCTCGGGGGCCACCCTCGCCAAACACAATGAACTCCAGAACAGTGAACTGCCGGAAAACTGGCGCGCCAGCTTCGAATCGGGCGGCACCCCCGCTTCGTACAATTTCACGGAGCAGAAGAACGGCGGCACCATCCAGA
>CAZSDE010000455.1:0-3554 GCA_964605435.1 uncultured Akkermansia sp. | reverse complement strand
CTGGATTGGGTGATCTTCCGTTTGTCTGGTCAGTCCTTGGGTGCCTTGCGGGCGGCTTTGCGCGGAGCGGGTTTGCTGGCAGCCTTGCTGACGGGCCGTGCCGTTTTCCGGGCGGTGGCCCGTTTCCGGGCGGCGGCTTCCTGCCGGTTGGGAGGCAATTTGGTGACCAGTTGGTCGCGGTGTTCCTGGGCGGCCTTGAGGGCCTTCTGTTTTCCGCCGTGGCCTTTGTCGGCGAAGAACTTCTGTTCCGTTTTCCCCTTGTAGGTGACGCGCACGTACCAGCCGTGGTTTTTCTTTTCCGGCTGGTCGATGCGGCTTACGCCGTACATGGGTCTGGGGGGTGGGATGGGAGGCATGGTATGGTTTCCTTTCTGGTTTGGTATGGGTGTCCACGGAGTCCCTTTTCGGGAGGGTGAGACCCAGCTGCGGTGGTCATCGCTGAGGGGCTCATTATCCGTATCCATGCTAAACAACGCCGCTCTCGGGGAGGCAAGACGGGAAATTGCTATCCCCTGTAGAATCAAGGGTTTTAGCGTATCGCACGATCGTGCGATGCCTGGAATGGGCTGGGTTCCGGTGTCCGGTTCTAACGGTCAGGATGGAGTGGGCAGGGGCCAGTGGGGAGGGAATCTGCCGGGAGGGTTTCTGTGAGGGTGCCGCTGCGGCAGAGGGGGCCGGCCGCATGTCCTGAGGCGTTGCAGAGGGTGATGCGGCGGAGTGGGGGGGAAGGGAAGCGTGAGCCTTTGAGGCCGAGGGCTTCGGCCTGACGGACGATGCGGATCCAGGCGGGGACGGCGAGGCGGTTGCTGTAGCCGTTGGCGATGATGGGGGTGGGTTGGTCGAGGCCGATCCACACTCCGCAGGTGATGGCGGGGTTGAAGCCGGCGAACCATGCGTCGTGGAAGCTGTCGGTGGTGCCTGTTTTTCCGCCGATGGGGCTGCTGAGCTGGGCTGCGGCGATTTCAGAGGCCGTGCCACCGGGCTGGCAGGCGAGTTGGAGCATATTGGTGGCGAGCCATGCGGTGCCTGGTCGGAGGGCGGAGTCGGAGAGAGAGCCCGAGCGGAAGATGAGGCGTCCGGCGGAATCGGTGACGCGGTCGATGAGGAAAGGGCGGGGCCGGGAGCCGCCTCTGGGAAAGACCGTGAAGGCGGCGGTGAGTTGTTCCAGGCTGACGGGGGTATTGCCGAGGTAGAGCTGAGCGGAGGATGAGCCGGGGTCGCCGAGGCCGCAGCGGTGGGCGGTTTCGCGGACGGCGGCGATGCCTGCGAATTCGCCGGCGCGGACGGCCATGGTATTGCGGGATCGGGCGAGGCCCCAGTCGGCCCGCTGGAGGCCGTGGGATTGCTGATCCGGGTTGGTGGGCTGGAAGGATGGATCGCTGGTGCTTTGGATTTCGCCTTCTTTGAGAGGGTCGTCGCTGAGAAGGGTAGAGGGGAGCAGGCCGTTTTCGAGGGCGGCGGCGTAGACGAATGGTTTGAAGGTGGAGCCGGCTGCGCGGCGTGCGCTGAGGGCGCGGTTGAAATTGGAATGGGAGGCGTCGCGGCCGCCGATGCAGGCGAGGATGGCACCGCTGGAATTGTCGATGACGATGGCGGCTGACTGGAGGTAGGCGGGTTCGGTGCCGGGGTGGTCGGCGAGGGATCTGCGGAAATCGGCGAGGGACTGGTGCTGGTAGCCCGGGAGGGACTCGATGCGGGTGAGTTCGGTGGCGAGGGAGGCTTCGGTGGCCTGCTGGAGGCGGGAGTTGGTGGTGGTGTGGATGGGGAGGCCGCCTTCTTCGATGTCCGTGGAGTCGAGGAGGCGGGCCAGTTCGCGCCGGACGGCGTCGATGGCCCACGAGGACCGTGGGGGGGGAGGTTCGGGGAGGACTTTCGTTTTCGCGCGTTTGGCGGCTGCTGCGGCGTCGCTGCGGAGTCGTCCTGTGCTCACCATGCGGTCGAGGACCATGTTGCGGCCGCTCGTGGCTTTTTCGTAATGGCGGAACGGGGAGAAGCGATTGGGGCCGCGGATGATGGCGGCGAGCATGGCGGCTTCGTCGATGGTGAGGCTGATGGCCGGTTTGCCGAAGTAGGCCTGGGCAGCGCGTTCCACGCCGTGGAGGCCTGTGCCGAAGAAGATGCGGTTGAGGTAGTGTTCGAGGATCTGGTCCTTGGAGAGGGCGGATTCGATGCGGAGGGTGAGGGCGATTTCGAGGAGTTTGCGGTGGAAGGATTTCTCGCGGGTGAGGTCGAAGCTGTTGCGGGCGAGTTGCATGCTGATGGTGCTGGCTCCCTGCTGGACACCGTCGGTGAAGCGGCGGTAGATGGCGCGGGCGATGCCTCTGAGGTCGACACCGTGGTGCTGGTAGAAGCGGTCATCTTCCCGGGCGAGGAGTGCCTGGATGAAGACGGGGGAGATGCGGTCGAGCGGGACGACCGTGCGGTCTTCGCCGTGGATGCGGCCGATTTCGGTGCCGGAGGAATCGAAGACGATGGAGCGTTCCGGCATGCGGCCGAGGGCAGCGAGATCGTAGCGGGAAGCGAGCCAGCCGTAGAGGAGAGCGAGGGCGGCGGCGGCGGCGAGGCTGTATCCTGAGATGCGGAGGAAGGTGCGCCGGAGCCAGCGGGAGAAACTGGCGGGGGGAGGGTCCGGAGGTGGGGGGGGGGGGGGGGGGCCCGGGGGGGGGGGTCGGGCCATGAGTGGGGAATGGCGTCAGGTGGAGGCTGCCTGTGGGGGCGGTTGGGCGGCGTCGTTTCTGGGATGGACGCGGCGTTCCCAGATGTAGCGGCGGAAGATGACCTTGACGGAGGCTGTCAGGGGGACCGCGAGGAGGGCACCGAGGAGACCGCCGATGAGGAGCGACCAGAAGAGGACCGAGAAGATCACTGTGAGCGGGTGGAGGCCGACGGCATCGCCGACGATGCGCGGGGCTGTCACGAGGGAATTGATCTGCTGGACGACGATGAAGATAAGGGTGACGAGGAGGGGGTAGGCCCAGACCTGTTCGATGCCTGCGAACGTGTGGAGGAGGGAACCGTCGCCTGTGGTCTGGGAGAAATGGCTGATGGAAATGATGACGGCGGCGAGCCAGCAGAGGATATTGCCGACGTAGGGGATGAGGCCGAGGAGGGCGACGAAGACGCCGACGAGGCGGGCGTAGGGCAGGCCGATGATGGCAAGGCTGAGGCCGACGAAGAATCCGTCGATGAGGCTGACGAGCATCTGGCCGCGGAAGAAGGCGATGAGGTAGCCATTGATTTCGCTCAGGCAGGAAACGACCTCGGCCTTGAAGCGGGAGGCGCGCAGGGGGAGGTAGTTGCTCCAGTTCTTCTGAATGGCGGCGCTTTCCTTGAGGAAGTAGTAGAGATAGAGCGGGACGAGGAGGAAGCCGACGAGGTAGCCGAAGGCACCGGCGGCACCCTGGAAGGAATTGCCGAGAAACGAGAGGGTGCGGGAAGTGATTTCGTTGCTGTGGCGGGCGAGCCAGCCGGTCAGGCGGGGGTCGGCGAACGGCTTGCGGGTACCGGTTTTATCTTCTGGGACGGTGAGACGCTAGGCTGATTCCGGGAGGGAG
>CAZSDE010000454.1:2685-3557 GCA_964605435.1 uncultured Akkermansia sp. | reverse complement strand
CGCCAGCCAGGGCTTCGCTCCCTTCCGCTACCGCGGCATGAAACCCTGAACGCCTCCCGCAAGCCGCTCCCGCCGCTTCGCATCCCGTGGATGCTTCGAAAGCCACTCGGCCGACTCAGGAACCGGCCGCGCTTCCCCGTAAGCCTCCCAGAATCGCTCGCCACATCCCTCCGCATAGCCCGCGGCCACACACCACCGCTGCGCCACCGCATCGGCCCGGTACTCCCGTGCCCTCATCCCCGGCCGCCGCAGCAGCAGTACACTCCCCAGCAGAAACCCAGCACCCGACGCCAGCCCCAGACCCGGATCACCCACCACCGCACTCACCGCCCAGCCAGCCACCGCACCCCCCAGCAAACGCAGCACGTCCTGCATCTGCTGCGCCCCGGGATCAC
Source organism: uncultured Akkermansia sp. (assembly GCA_964605435.1). Taxonomy (GTDB): domain Bacteria; phylum Verrucomicrobiota; class Verrucomicrobiia; order Verrucomicrobiales; family V1-33; genus V1-33. Next base: position 3,162 of record CAZSDE010000454.1, on the reverse strand, counting down.
CCAGCGCCACATGCGCCATCTCATGCGCCAGGGCAAAGGCCAGCAACTCATCCGTCTTCGCAAAGGCCAGCAAACCAGTCGTCAGCCGCACCTCCCCGCTCCGATCAGCCTCCGCCCGCGGCGTCCACCCCCGCACCACCACAAACCGCCACCGCCCTCCCTCCCCAGGATACGGAATGATCGTCCCTAGCCGCGCCGTCACCCGGGCCAGCCGGTCGGCCCGTTCCCGAGGCAACCGCTCGACCGGCACAATGCCACGGCAACCGCTCAGCAGAAGCACCAGCACCATCATCAGCAGCCTGAAAATTCTCATCGGAAATTGATCGCTTGTGAAATTTTTCACAAATTGCCCTTGCCCGGGTTTTCCCCGACTCCAATAATCGCGGACCCGCCTTCCGAACAGGGTAAACTTCCACCGATTTTGCCTGCTTGAGCCTGCTCGACCTGCTGATTCTCATTCCGATTCTCGCGGCGGTC
>CAZSDE010000454.1:0-2675 GCA_964605435.1 uncultured Akkermansia sp. | reverse complement strand
GTCGTCATGGCGTTCGGGATTCCGCCACGCCTCGCCGCCCTTGCCGCCGCCGCTGCCAACCTTGCCGTGGGTTTCCTGCTGGCCAGCCGCTTCAACCACGCGGACGGAGCGGCCTTCCAGTTCGCTGCGACCCGCCCTCTCCTCGACAACCCGGCCATCGGCTTCAATGTGGGTATCGATGGCATGGGTCTCGTCATGGTACTGCTCACCGTCATCGTCACCTTCGCGGCAGTCTGGTTCCGCCCGGCTCAGGGAGGAGATGACGCCCTGCACTACGCTTCGGTTCTCCTGATGGCGGCGGGTGCCGCCGGTGCCTTCGTCAGCACAGACCTTCTTTTCTTCTACGCCTTCCACGAACTGGCGCTCATCCCGACCTTCCTCATGATCGGAATGCGCGGAAGCGGCAATGCCAAGGAGGCCGCATGGAAGATCACCATCTACCTCGGCCTCGGCAGTCTCGTTCTGCTCGCGGGCCTCGCATGGCTGGTCATGGCGGCAGGCGGCAGCGCGCCAACCTTCGATCTGACCAAACTCGGTGAACTGACGACGTCCCTCCCGGGCCCGCTGCAGGAAAAGATCTATTTCCTCCTGCTCCTCGGCTTCGGAGTCCTCATTTCGCTCTTCCCCTTCCACTCATGGGCGGCTCCGGCCTACGCTTCGGCCCCGGCTCCAGTGACCATGCTTCACGCTGGTGTCCTCAAGAAGTTCGGCCTCTACGGCCTGCTCCGGGTGGCCATTCCGATGCTCCCGCTCGGCCACAGCGCCCCGTGGATTCAGCACCTTCTCATCGTCCTCCTCATCGGGAACATTCTCTTCATCGGACTCGTCACGATCGCTCAGAAGGAACTCGATTCCATGCTCGGGAATTCGTCGGTGATGCACATGGGCTACATCTTCCTTGGCCTCGTGAGCGGCACTTCCATGGGCTACGCCGGTGCCATCCTCCTGATGTTCGCCCACGGCATCTCGATCGCCCTCCTCTTCGCCCTCTCGGCCGCCGTCCGCGAGAAAACCGGCACACTCCAGTTCCATCGGCTCGGCGGACTCGCCAAATCCGCTCCCTTCCTCGGCCTCGCCTTCGGCATGGGCACTTTCGCTTCGATCGGTCTCCCCGGATTCGCAAACTTCGCCGGGGAAATCAATATCTTCTTCGGCGGCTACGCGAGCCAGCCTGCCGATGGCACGCTCTGGATGCGCACCGCCACCGTCCTCGCGCTCTGGGGCGTCGTGATCAGTGCCGTCTACATGCTGCGGGCTTTCCGCGCGGTCTTCAAAGGCCCGCTCCCAGACACGCTGCGGCAACCGGTTGCCGACCTCGCGGTCCCGGCCCGGCTCCCGGCCCTTCTTCTCATCGCGGCCCTCCTCGTGACGGGCTTCTTCCCGAATCTCATCCTGCGGTCGGTCAATCCGGTCGTCCAGGCCATCACCGACGCCGCCCAGCGCTGACCTGCCTATCCCATGCCGGCTTACTACCTGGAAATCGTCATCGTAGTGCTTGGACTCGCCATTCTCATGGCGGAAGCGTTCTCGGGCCCCAAGTCGAAACGGGCGATTGGATACACGGCCCTTGCCGCGGTCCTGCTCGTCTTCGGTCTGCTCACCACGGTCGTCCCCCACGCTGCCAGTTTCGCCCCCGGCCCATGGGCGTTCTACTCGGACGATAAACTCGCTCTCTTCTACAAGGGGATTGCCCTGCTCTGCACGGCCGGTGTCATCGTTCTGGGACTCGATTACGGCCCCGTTCTCGAGAAATTCAGTGCCCGTGCGGGCGGCGGACCGGCCACGGGGGAATTCTTCTGCCTCCCCCTCTTCGTCTGCGCAGGCATGATGTGGATGGCTTCCGCCACGGACCTTGCTTCCATCTTCCTGAGCCTCGAACTCACCACCATCGGCCTCTACATCCTCGTCGCCTACATGCGCCGCAATGTCGGATCCCTGGAGGCAGGCGTCAAGTACCTGATCCTCGGCGCGCTCTCCACGGGCTTTCTCGTCTACGGTTTTGCATGGCTCTACGGCATCACGGGCAAGGTCTCGCTCAGCGGAATCGCCGCCGCCCTGCCATCGGCTCCAGCCGCTCCGGCCCTCTTCTCGTTCGCTCTCATCATGGTGGCCCTCGCCTTCAAGGCAGGTGCCGTTCCCTTCCATCTCTGGGTTCCAGACGTCTATCAGGGCGCTCCCACCCCGATCACGGCTTTCCTGTCGGTTGGCTCGAAAGCGGCAGGCTTCGCGGTCGCCGGGCGCCTCCTCGAACCCTTCCTCGCCGCTGAACAACTGCGCGGGACTGTCGCCGCCATCCTCATGGCCATCGCAGCGGCCACGCTGGTCCTCGGTAACCTCGCAGCCATTCCCCAGACGAATTTCAAACGTCTTCTCGGCTACTCGTCGATCGCTCATGCGGGCTTCCTCTTCCTCACCCTCGGGGCCGGAGCCAGCGTGGGCAGCCTGTCCCCGCGCATGATCGTAGCCTACTACCTCGCTGGCTACCTCTGCATGACCCTCGCGGCCTTCGCGGTCCTCGTGGTCATCAACCGCACGGATGGTTCGGACGACCTGCGCGCCTTCGACGGACTCCGCACGCGTTCGCCCTTCCTCGCCTTCGCCATGACAGTGGCCGCCGCTTCGCTCGCAGGGATTCCCCTCACCGCGGGCTTCACCGGAAAATTCCTCGCCTTCAG
>CAZSDE010000453.1:0-3578 GCA_964605435.1 uncultured Akkermansia sp. | reverse complement strand
CCGCAGCGCCACAAGGGCATGACCCTTCACCTGACAAATCCCATAAAGCCGCATGATCTCCTTGCGGTGCAGCAGCAGGCGGCGCACCCGCCGGGGATCGTGCTGCTCCCAGCTCGCCTTTTCATACGGCTGAATGTCACAGCCATAAAGCAGACACTGCCCCCCGTCCACCCGCGCAAAGGCATCCCGCAGATTGATGCGGCCTTCCCGAACCGACTTCACCTCGGTGCCCTTGAGTTCCACGCCGGCCTCGAACTTCTCGAGGATGTGGTACTCATGCAGCGCCTTCCGGTTGACGGCAATGTCCCCGCTCGCGGCAGCCATGGATTTTATCGATTCTGCTGACTCGCCCGCCGGAACCATCCGGCAAACCACCCGTCAGTTCCCCACCCGGCCAATCAGGACGGGTCCGCAGGCGCGTCGGCAAATTCCGCGGAAATCTTTCCTTCAATGATCTCCAGCAGGGCAATGTCGCCCTGGCCCAGCCGCATTCCGTAGGCCGCCGGATTGATGAGCGGTGCCCGGCCCTGATTCAACTGCCGGACCCGGCGCGATACCAGATTCACAAGAACAGGGGGATTCGGAATGATGCGCGCGGCTTTTTCAATGAGGTCGGTCTTCATGGCAGTAAAGTCTTGACGGTTGGCAACCCGGCCCGCCCCCGGCTGCGCTCCCGGCAACCCTGACGGAAAGGACACAATCTTCGGCGAGGCCATCGTGACGGATGGAAATGAGAACGGAAAAATGAGACGGAAACGATTGCCGGCCAGCAAGCCGCGGAATCACCCGGAAGAATACGGAACTACCACCGTTTCCCCGCCCCGCAAGTGGCGTTTTGCCTCAAACCCCGCCAGCCCTCAGGGACGCACCCCGAGATGCTTCAGCATCCGCTCAATGTAATCGCCCCCGCGCGGAAGGGGTCGGCCCGACCTCACCGGCAGCTTCGCCAGTTCGCTCCGGAGCTGCCCCACCCGCGCTTCACCCAGATCCTCCAGCGCATTCAGTGCCCGCAGGGCGTCGTAGTAATCCGACGGCAGCAGCAGATCGGCCGACTTCAGCAGAACCGCCACGGCAGCATCCGTGCCCCGCAAGGCCTCGGCCGCCGCCACCCGGACACTTGGATTCTCATCCGCCAGCATCTCCCCGAGCCGACCCCGCTCGGCCCCCGCAAGATCCAGCCGCATCCGGCACCCCATCGGATTGACGCAGCAGTTTCCCAATCTCTTCAGCGGAAAGGCCGGGGCCACTCGCCGCGAAGGCTGCCCGCACCACCTCGGCAAAGCGGAAACCCCCATCTGCGCGTGCCATCGTATACGGCGATCCCCCCGCACTCAGCCGCAGCATCTCGGCCTCGGGCAGCAGAGAGACGTCGCCTACCAGTTCCTCCTGCGCCCGGAGGGCAGACCTCATCCGCGCCAGAACCTCCCCGCCGCGAGGATCGCCCGCGAGATTCTTCACCTCATCAGGGTCGTTCTCCAGATCATAGAGTTCCTCGGCCGGATGCGGTTTCCAGAACGCCGCCTGCGCCTCAGGCAAGGGCTGCTCCCCCGCCAACCGATGCCACGCCCGCGTCATGGGCGTCTCGAACTGATACGCAACCCGCTGACCCGCAGGCCGATGCGTGAAGAAATGGCGTACATAGACCCAGCGGCCATCGCTCACCGACCGCACGGGATCGTACCGTTCATCCATCCGATCCCTCATCCCGAACACATAACTCCGCGGCTCGGCCCGGCGCTGGCCCGCAAAGGCCCGGCCCTGCATCCAGCCGGGAATCTCCAGACCATAAAGACTCAGAAAGGTGGGCGCAAAATCAGTGAAATCAACCAGCTGCGCCAATTCTCCTCCCTCCGCATACCCAGCCGGAGCCAGATGCCGCCACTTCTCCGGAAAATGCATCAGCAGAGGCACCCGCAGGCCCGAATCCATCGGCGTCCGCTTGCACCGCGGCAACCCAGGCCCGTGATCCCCGCAGTAAATCACAATCGTCTCCCCCGCCAGCCCGGCTTCCTCCACCTCACGAAGCAGCTCCCCCACCCTCGCATCCATTTCCGTCATCCGGTCATGATACTGCGCCCAGTCCTGCCGCACCTCGGGAAGATCCGGCCAGTACGACGGCAAACGCACCGCCGCAGGATCATGCACCACCCGGTGAGGCCGCTTCCGCACCTGACTCTCATGCGTCAGCTCGATATTGAAGACCGCAAAAAACGCCTGCCCGGCCCCGCGGTTCCGCCAGTGCGCCCGTTTCGACGATTCATCCCACACCTTCCCCCGGACCGCGACGTTGTAATCCTCCTTCGCGTTGTTCGTGCAGTAGACCCCAGCCTCCCGCAGAAACTGAGGATACAGCCGCCAGCCATCCGGAAGCGGAACCTGACTCCGCATGTGCAGGCCCCCGCTGGAATGTGGATACACACCGGAAATCAAGGCCGTCCGAGCCGGCGCACACACCGGAGCCACCGACCACACCCGACGGAACCGCACCCCGCGCGACGCCAGGCGGTCCAGGTGCGGTGTGTCCGCGTCACGGTCCCCATAGCAACCCAGCTGCGGTCCATTGTCCTCGCTCGTAATCCAAAGCACATGGGGACGATCCGCCCCCCGGACCGTCATCACCAGCAGCAGCGTCAGCAGGGAAATCAGCTTCATCCAGCGATCCTCATGCCGCCGCGCCACCCCGCCAGTCCCTCTTCGCTACGCGTCTCAGGACGCCAAGCCCCCCAAGCGTCACCGCAAGGATTTTTTCTGCGGAAAAAAATCGGTTTTAGAGTTGCCGTCACCTGCGCCGCACACTACGCTTCGGGCGAAATTCCGATTCCGGAGAGGCCATCGTATTTTCCCCTGGTGTTCCGCAGGGAAATCCTTGACGCCGACCCAGATATTCTCCCAGTTTCCGCCGTCCCTTCGATTAATTCCACCACGCTCACGCCCGAACCCAAGCCGTCGCACCCCCCAATCACCTGCCAGCCGTACTCATCCGCTCCTGCACGATCAACCCAACCTTTTCCACCATGAAGCGCTCCTCCTTCATCCCAACCATCCTCGCTCTCGCTGCCACTCCCATCCTCGCTTCCGCTCAAGAAGGCGCAGGAGCAGCCGGTGCCGCCCCCGCCGCGGCCGCCGCCAAGGAAAAACTCGTCGATATCGCCAAGGTCGACATCAACATCCAGAAAACCCCGCAGATCCAGGCCATCAACGTCAAGGATAAACGCTGGACCCCGAAGGACTGGATCGAAATCGAAGTCGAAGCGACCGCCGAACTCTCGAAGACCGAAAAGGACAAATCCCGCAAGGCCTACGACGAAGTCACCTTCGAATACTTCGCCTACCTCGCCGGTGCCACCAAGGAAAAAAGCCGAGTCCTGACCGCCAAAATCATCCACACCAACGTCCCCATCAAGGAAAAGGTCCACTCGGTCGCCTACATCTCCCCTCCCCAGCTCCAGAACCAACGCCTGTTCCTCAAAGTTTCATTTCCCTAGGGCCAAACCCTCCACCTCTTTCTATTAACGACAAGATTAAGTTAGATTTGTCGGCTTTTGAAGGTCAAGGTTTAGGGTCTGGAGATTTTTACA
>CAZSDE010000452.1:237-3581 GCA_964605435.1 uncultured Akkermansia sp. | reverse complement strand
GCCGTATCCGGTGGACCGTGGCTGCCGGTCGCCATGACCCGTGGAAGCGATGGACGCTACGCCGCCCAGATTCCCGGGCAGCCCAGCGGCAGCATCCAGTTTTTTGTGGAAGCGGAAGACGCCGCCGGAATGATCAGCCGGGCCCCGGCTGCGGGATCGGCCTCCCGCGCCATGTACGCCATACAGGACGGACGCGGCAGCGGAACGCTTCAAAAGCTGCGCCTCATCATGACCCCGGCCGATGCCGCCTTCCTCCACGCTCCCCTCAATACCCTGAGCAATGAAGAACTGGCGGCCACCCTGATCGTGGACGACCGCGACGTTTTCTATGATATCGGGGTCCGGCTCAAAGGAAGCTTCGTGGGCCGCAACGTCACCCGCGTCGGCTTCAATCTCCTCTTCCCAGCCGATCGGCCGTTCCGCGGCGTCCACCGCAAGGTAGCGGTCGACCGGAGCCAGCACGCCACCGTGGGCGGCGTCGGCGAAATCATTGCCAAGCACATGGCGGCTGCCGCAGGCGACATCCCTGCAATGTACGACGACCTTGCCCAGTTCGTGCATCCGAACCCGACGTACTCGGGCATGTGCGCCCTGCGCATGGCAGGATTCGAAAAGGAATTCCTCGACTCGCAGTATCCAGACGGCGGCGACGGCGTGCTCATCGAAATGGAGGTCTTCCGCTGGAACCTGAATACCGTGGACGGTCAGCCAACCTCCCAGAAGCTGCCCGGCAATGAATCGGGCGGTACCGGCTACCTCAATATCGACCTGGCAAACTACGGAAACGACAAAGAGGTTTACCGATGGTTTCTCCTCCAGACGATGCGGCGCGGCGCGGATGATTACTCGCTGGTCGTCCCGTTTTCCCAGATGTTCAGCCTGAACGGGGCGGCTCTCGACACGGAAATGCGGCGGCGCATCGACCATGATTCCTTCCTGCGCACCATGGCCTATCAATCCCTGGTGGGACCAGGCGATGCCATCTTCACAGGCGGTGCTCATCACAATTGCCGCTTCTATTTCCGGCCGCACGACGGCCGCGCAGTTTACATGCCATGGGACTGGGACAGTGTCTGGCAGCGCGCCACCGGTGCTTCGCTCATCGGCACGGGAAACCTCGCCAAGGTCGTCACGGTCAATCAGGACGCCACCCGGCGCTACTATCACCATCTCTACGACCTGCTTCAGTCGACTGCCAATATCTGGTACATGACACGCTGGACCCAGCATTACGGCAAGGTCAGCGGCCAGGATTTCAGCAGCGTCCTCAGCTACATCGGGGCACGGTACAACTATGTGCGCAGCCAGTTGCCGGTCTCCACGGCTTTCACGGCGAATGCCGCCCTCCCGGATGCCAATGGAGCCTTGCTCATCACAGGTTCGTCTCCCATCAGCGTTCATTCCATCGAGGTGAATGGCGTCCGCTATTCCCCCTTCTGGATAGGCACCACGACATGGCGCATCACCGTTCCCCTCGCCGCCGGACCGAATAGCCTCGCCATCCGCGGAGTGAACCGCCGCGGCGAACCCATCAGCGGAGCCACCGCCTCCCTCAATGTCTCCAATCCCAATCAGCCGGGCTGGCCCACCCTCCGCATCAATGAATGGATGGCCGAGAACGATGGAGTCACCACGGACCCTGCCGACGGCGCTGCCGACGACTGGTTCGAACTCCATAATCCCACCGACCTGACCGTTAACCTTGCCGGATGGATGCTGAGCGACGACCCCGCCGCGCCAGCCAAATTCACCGTCCCGGCAGGCTGGTCGATCCCTCCGCGTGGCTACCTCATCGTCTGGGCCGATAACCAGCCCGCCCAGAGTCCTGCTTCCCCCAGTCTGGGAAGTCAGTTGCACGTGCCGTTCCGTCTCAGCAATGCCGGCGAAACCATCCTGCTCTCCGCGCCCGATTTCCGCCGTGTCGACGAAGTTTCCTTCGCAGACGCCCGGGCCGATGAGGCGTCCGGACGGTACCCGGACGGCAGCGACACCCGCGAACTCATGTCGCTCCCCACCCCGGGAACTGCCAACCTCGTCGCCCGCATCACCAGCGTCTCCGCCACACAAATCAGCGTCTCCACCACCCCCGGCTGGCTCTACCGGATCGAATCTTCCAGCAACCTCATCGACTGGATCCCCCAGGGCTCCACCGAACCCGCCACCTCCCCATCCCTTACCCTCCCGGTCCCATCCATCAGCGGCCTCCCCTTCCATCGGGTCCGCGTCAGCCGCTGATCCGAAAAAAGCACAGAGCACGCGACTTGCCCGTCCCCAGCCTCGCCCGCCCATGGGCGATAGACGCGACCACAAAAGAGCCACAGAAGGACAGGCCTTCTTTGTTCCTGCAACTTGAACCTACGAGGAAGACGACTCATTTCCACAAAAGGACAGGCCTTTTGTGTTTTTGTCTTCCCGCACCCGCACGCCGCCTACCCCACTTCCGCAAAAGGCCACACCTTTTGGGCTGCCTTTTGAAGCCGGGAGGAACCGGCCAAGTAAAACGATGGTTTTCCGCAGAAGGCCACAGCGACAAAAGCAGCGACAAAAGGACAGACCTTTTGCGTGTTTGCGGATCGTGGGATCCGGGGATGGATCAATCTGCTAAAACGACGAACAACGACAAGAGGACAGACCTTTTGCGTGAATCCTCTTGTAGGCGTGCTGGCTGGTCCGTTTAGGAAAACGATTGAATTCCACAGAAGAGCCACAACTTCCACAAAAGGACAGACCTTTTGGGTGGGACCCGTGGAGGGATCAATCTGCTAAAACGACGAACAACGACAAGAGGACAGGCCTTTTGCGGATCGATGCTCGGATGGGGGGCAAGGTAGCTTTCGCCGGCAGTGCTTTGGCGGGTTGCTAAACGAGGAGCGTCCCGAAACAGGGTTGGGTCGTTTCTCATGGAACCTTTATCAATCGGCCCCGCGTGAATGGTGTTCGGTGTGAATGGATTCACAGATTTCTCCGTCCCTTGGGGATGCTTCCTAACCTAGCAGCAACCTTAGGTTCCCAATCGGTCAGTTACCAAGTCGGCACCGGGATCCGGTTCGACCCATCCTCAGCACAAACATGATGAATGCAGAAACCGTCCGTGTCTTCCGCTTCGGGTTTCGGGAGCACGTTTTTTACTTCGTGACCGTTGTTTTTCTGGCCGTGGCTCCCGGGTCGCAGGGGCAGGTCGTGGCTGACCTAGACCGGGATGGGATTCCCAATCACATTGATGCCGACGTCGACAACGACGGAATTCTCAATGGTGCCGACCGCAACATTGACGGAGGAAAAGTGGTCCATGGACCGCTGCGTGGTCACTTTGCCGGTGACCAGCTGCCGAACCATTCCCCTTT
>CAZSDE010000452.1:0-227 GCA_964605435.1 uncultured Akkermansia sp. | reverse complement strand
ACTCGACATGGACGCCGACGGGCATGCGGACAATTCGCCTGCGGAACGTGATATTGACGGCGATGGACTGCCCGATGATGACCCGCGCGAGATGGACATCGATGGCGATGGTCTTGCGGACGACGCCCGCAACGAACTTGATGTCGATGGTGATGGCATCCTCGACAATGCCCGGAATGAAGATGACATTGATGGTGATGGCATCCTGGACATCGCGCGCTCGGAAT
>CAZSDE010000451.1:0-3583 GCA_964605435.1 uncultured Akkermansia sp. | reverse complement strand
TGAGGACCGGGGCCCGGGTGGCGAGGGCGATGGCGGTGAGGGTGTCGTCGGCGAGACCGGCGGCCATGCGGGCGATGGTGCTGGCCGTGGCCGGAGCGATGAGAAGAAGGGAGGCACTGTCGGCCAGTTGGATGTGGCCGGGATGCCATGATTCCTTCTCATCGAAGAGGGAAGTGACGACCGGGTTGCGGGTGAGGACCTTGAGCGTGAGCGGCGTGATGAATTCCGCAGCGTCGTCGGTCATCACAGCCGTGACGTCGCAGCCCCTTTTGGTGAGGAGGCTGGCGAGGTCGGCGGCGCGGTAGGCCGCGATGGAGCCGGTGATGCCAAGGATGACGCGGGGTTTCATGGTGCGCTGCTGCCGGGGAAGGAAAGGCGGGTGCTGCGGTGGCGTTCCGCCGTGAGGATGGCCCGGAATTCGCGGAGGTCTTGGTCCTGACTGCGGCTCACCAGCGTGTAGCGGTAGTGGTGCCAGTGCTGCATTTCGCCAACCGCATTCTCGAGGCGGAGGGCCAGCTGTTCCGTCGTTTCCGAACGCCGTCCTGCCAGCCGCGCCTTCAGCTCCGCAAGGTCGGGCACGTGAATGAACACATCGACAAGGGCGCGGCGGATGGCTTCATCCGGACAATCCCGCAGCTGCGAGGCTCCCTGGATGTCGAGGTCCATGATGACATCTCGTCCGGCCGCAAGATGCGGGAGGACCTGGGATTTCAAGGTTCCGTAGCGCCGGCCGTGGACGATGGCATGCTCAAGGAACTCACCGGCATGGATGCGCCGCTGAAAATCAGAGTCCGACAGAAAGAAGTAGTCCCGTCCGTCCTCCTCGCCCGGCCGGATGTCACGGGTGGTGCACGAGACCGTGTAGACGACCGGTTCCACCCCGGCGGTATTCCGGCACAGGGTCGTTTTGCCGGATCCAGAGGGACCGGAGACGACGCAGAGAATTCCTTCGCGGGTGTGGGTCAAGGACATGAAGTGGGTATCGCAGGAAGCTCGGAAAATGCGTGCAGGAGGCCCATCAGACTCCCAGCAGTTTGTCGAGGGCGGAGTCGCGCACGGCACCGGCACGGACGGCCTCGCGATAGTGGCGGCGCGCCGTTTCAAGGTCCGGAGGATCCGATGTGGCGAAGATCACGGCGAGATTGAAATGCGCATCGGCACAGTCCGGATCCACGGCGACAGCCTTTTCAAAGTGGACGCGGGCCGTCGGCCGGTTGCCCTGCTTGACGAGAATGAGGCCGAGGGTGTGCCATGCTGCCGATTGATTGGGGTTGATCTTGAGGCCGGTCTCGATTTCCCCGGCGGCTTCGTCTAGCTTGCCCTGCCGGAGGTAGGCGACCCCGAGGAGATAGTGGGAGAAATCGTTGTCGAAATCGTAGGCCTGCGCCTTGCGGAGAGTTTCAGAGGCTTCCTCGAGCTTACCGAGCTTGAGTTGGGTGACCCCGAGATTGCAGAGGGCGTAGACATTCTGCGGTTCCACGGTGAGAATGCGGCGGAACGAATTTTCGGCGTCCTCGAAGGCACCCGTCTTGAAGTATTCCTCGGCAGTGATGGCATGCGTCTTCAGTTCCGGACTGAGTCCAGCCCGGTCCTTCGCTCCATTCGGTTCCGGAGCTTCCGTGGTGAGCGGCTGGGAAGGTGCTGCCGAATCGTCAACCATGAACAACTCCCTGCCATCCGCACTGGTCATCAGCTTGCTGACCTGCGTCGAGGTGAGCACGTCCCGCTGTTCCTTGGAAAGCGTCACGGGAGCTGCCATTTCATTGACGGCTCGCAGCATCTTGTCCGATTCCGCGCCCATTTCCTTCAGCTGCGCAAAGACGCCGTCGCGGTTGAGTTCGTCCATGAGGTTCTGCCGGGCCCGTTCGCGCCGGGCCTGCTGCTTGAGCTGCTGGAGAATGATTTCACGGAGCACCTGGTTTTCCGCGATGGCGTCCTGCTCCGGGAGCGTGCCGGCCGCTCCGCTGTCGGCCAACCGCTTGGACGTCGCTTCCAGACGCATCCTGAGCGAGGCAATCTGCTGGCGGTATTCCTCGTTTTCCTGCTGGATGCCGAGAACGGAATCCTGAACCGATTTGAGCTGTTCCTTGAGCGAAGCGATTTCCTGCTGGTCTTTCTGCTGGGCTCCGGTGAGTTCCGCCATCCGGCTCTGCGCGGTGGCCAACTCGCGTTTCAGGCGCTGGTTTTCCTCGAGAATCCTGAGCTTCTCGGGAGCCTTGCCACCGTCTTCTCCCGCAAGGAGGGCAGTGACCTGATCGCGTTCCCGCCGGAGGCTGTCCCGTTCTTCCGTGATGGTCTTGATTTCGGCATACGCTCTCGTCAGTTCCGCGGCCATTTCTTCGGTGCGCTGATTGGCCGCTGCGAGCTTGTCGGTGGCCTCCTTGAGGGAGGTCTGGAGCTGATCGATTCTGGTGATGAGTTCCTTCTGGCGGCGCTTCTCGGCGGCGTCAGCAGTGGCGACGCGGTCCCTCGCTTCGACAAGGCGTTCCCTCAGCTGTTTTTCGCTGGTACGGGAGTCAAGCAACTCGGCGCGGGTCCTGCGGAGTTCCTCTTCCTTGGCTCCCAGTGACGTGAGGATTTCCTCGATCCGCTTCTCCTGCTTCTGGATGTACTGGCCGAGAGCTTTCATGCGTTCCTCCATGACGACCTGGCCCGGCCGGGGCACGGCGTTGTCGTCGTCCGGCGGATTCGGCTGAGTGAACGGGATATCGGGAGTCCGGACACTGCCGATCAGACCGGCCGGAGACGGGGCACCCCCGCTGGCGCGGCGCTGGATTTCCAGTTGGCGCACCTTTTCCATCTCCTCGAGGATCTTGCGTCGGCGCATTTCGACAACCTCTGTATTCCACGATGGGTCCGTGGCGTACACGGCATTGAATAGGTCGCGGGCATCCCTCATTTTGTAGTAGGCGGCGGCAAATTCACCCCGCTCACGCAGTTTTTCGCCCTCCGTCATGAGAGTGTGTCCTTCCAGATAAAGGCTGGCGACGCCAGACTTGCCGGATTGCAGACGCACCGCGGGAGGTTGGGCCGCAGGGCTCTGCGCTGCAATCCGGAACGGTTGCAGGGTTCCCGCGACGCCAAGGCAGACAAGCAGGCGGAAAGGAGAGGGACCGGACAGATTCATGGCGCGTAAGGACGGGAAAGGGAACAGTAGGGATTTTCCCGAGTGTCCGCAATCCCATGTTCAGCCCGCCGGAAAAATGTCCGCGAGCAAAAATTTTTGTTTTCCATGCAACTTGGAGATTGAAACGCGCGTCCGAATCGGGCAAATTTAATTCTCCGGGCTGCAACTGGCGGCCGACTACTCAACACCCACTTCAATCATCCCGTTCCCATGGCATTCGAACTGGAAGGCACGCTCAAGGTTGTGATGGAGACGCAGACGTTCGGCAGCGGTTTCGTTAAACGCGAATTCGTGGTCACGATCGGCGAGGACCGCTACCCGCAGGACATCAAACTGGAATTCGTCAAGGACAAGGTTTCGCTCCTCGACCGCTACAAGCCCGGCCAGAAGGTGAAGGTCGGTTTCGACCTCCGTGGCGGCGAACACAACGGACGGTATTACGTCAACCTGCAGGCC
>CAZSDE010000450.1:0-3589 GCA_964605435.1 uncultured Akkermansia sp. | reverse complement strand
GGTAACCTTGCTTCATGGACGATTTCTCCGACAACGACGAACTGCGCGACCCCACGGGCCTGCGGGCCCGCAATCTCCTCGGGGAATTGCTTTCGGCCCTCCTCGGCCGCTGGCACTGGATCGCCCTCCTCAGCGCACTCACCCTCGGGCTGGCCCACTACTACCTCTCGGTCGCTCCCAGGGATTACGAATCGACCGCGGCCGTCCAGGTCAAAACCAGCGGCCTTAGCACGGTGGCGGTCAGCAACCCTTCCGAGCGCGCAGCGGCTTCGGAACTCGACCTCAAATCGGTCGATGCCATCAATACGATCATCGGGAAGTTCAATACGTTTTCCCTGATCCAGACCATGCTGGAGGACAATCCGGACCTGCTCACGGATCCGGATCTCCTGCCGGCTGAGGCCAACTGGACGCCGGTGTGGCTGGCACCGCCCCCGGAACGGACGGTCTTTTCATTGCCACCTGCTCCCGCCGAAGGCGACGCCACCAGCCCGGCTGCCAGCCGCTACCGCGAAGAACTCACCGCCCTCGCCCGCAGGCTGGCGAGCCCGGTGAGCCGCCTTTACAAGGTGGCAGCCCGCCGCGCCAGCCGCATCGTCGACATCATGGTCAATCACACCAATCCCACCATGGCCCGCCGCCTTGCGGATGCCATCGTGGAAACGTACATCAAAATCCACGTGGACCGGCGCTCAGGGCGCACGGAATCCGCCCTCGAAACAATTCAGCGGGAAACGGAAAAGGCCCAGGACGATCTCCAGGAATCCCAGAATGCCCTCGCCGCCTACCGCACGGCCCTCACGCTGGTGGAACAGCTCAAGGAACAGGAGACCAAACTGGCATCCCTCCTCCTCCGCTACCGGGACAAGCACCCGGACGTCATCAGCAGCCGCAAACTCCTCGAAGATGTCCAGACGAGCTTCCTGCGCGAATTCGACGCGGCCCGCCAGTCGGCAGCCGACCGCAAGTACTGGGACACGGTTCAGCTTCAGGCATCGGGCGGCTCCCGTGAAGACGCGGTCAAGGAAGCCATCCGCCTCCTCCAGGCCCGCAGCGAAGTCCTCACCAGCGAAATCCAGAACCGGACCCAGACCTACAATATTCTCCTTACGCAAAAGGCCGGCGCGGACGTCTCCAAGGAGGACAAGGAAGCCGAAATCCTTCCCATCGAACCCGCCCGCGAAGGAATCCTCACCAAACCCCGCCCGGCCCTCATCTACGCCGCCGGAGCCATGGCCGGTCTCATGCTCGGCGGGGCCCTCGCCCTCCTCCTCACAAGACTCGACAACAAAATCCACACGGTCACCGACCTCGAGCGCGCCACCGGTGCCCCCGTCCTCGCTTCCATCGCCGCCGTCCGCCGCAAGGTCCTCGCAGAACAGGCAGCCGCGGCCGAAAAGGAAAAATCCACGGACAAGGATGCTCCCCCCCTCAAATGGGCCCCGGAACTCTTCTTCCGCGACAATGGCTCCCGCACCGTGGAAGCGGAAATGATCCGCAACCTCCGCACTTCCATCATCCTCCTCGGCCCAGCGGAAACCACCAAGGTCATCCTCTTCACCTCAGCCCTCCCCGCGGAAGGCAAATCCTTCGTCAGCTCGAACATCGCCGCTTCGTTCGCCATGTCGGGAGCCCGTACCGTCCTCGTCGACCTCGACCTCCGCCGCCCCCGCCAGCAGAACATGTTCGGTACCGACCGCAAAAAGGGCTCCGGGGTCGCCGATGTCCTCGCTTCCCAGTGCAAACTGTCGGACGCCCTCCACCCCTCTGGCCTCGAAAACCTCACGCTCTTCCTAGCCGGAACCCACGCCCCCAACCCCGCCGAACTCCTCAATTCCCAGCGACTCAAGGACGTCATCGCCGCCCTCAGCAAACACTTCGACCGCGTCATCGTCGATACCGCCCCGCTCCTCCCAGTCTCGGATACCCGCCTGATCGCCAAACTCGCCGATACCTGCATCCTCGTCTCAGGTGCCGAGAAAACCCCCAAGGGTGCCATCCTCCGCGCCCTCGATCTCCTCGGCTGGGACCCCCAGAACCCAGCCAAATCAAAAATCGGAGGCTGCGTCCTCAACGGAACCATCGAATCCAGACGCAATCTCGGCTACAATTATTCGTACGGTTACTACGGGAAATACGGCGGATACGGTAAAAAGTACGGCTCCGTCTACGGCGATGACGCCGATGACGAAAAAACGGAGAGAAAACGCCGCCCCAGGGGCTCCCGCTGATCCTCCTCACGGACTCGCGCCACGGACTTTCCCAGCCCTGCGCTCCGGTCCCTTCCCGCATCACCACAACCCCCTCAGCCCCAGGGAGCCATCACCTGCTCACAACCCGCAGTTTCCCTTGGACTTTTCCTCCGCACCCCGCTCTCTTGCGACCCCGCTTTCCCACTCATGAAGACCGCTCTCATCACTGGAATCACCGGCCAGGACGGTTCCTACCTAGCCGAATTCCTCCTCGAAAAAGGCTACACCGTCCACGGCATCAAACGCCGCTCCAGCCTCTTCAATACCTCCAGAGTCGATCACCTCTACGAGGACCCCCACAGCGATAATCCACGCTTCCACCTCCACTACGGCGACCTCAGCGACACCAGCAACCTCATCCGCATCGTCCAGGAAACCCAGCCCGACGAAATCTACAACCTCGGAGCCATGAGCCACGTCGCCGTCAGCTTCGAAAGCCCGGAATACACCGCCGACGTCGACGCCATCGGTACCCTCCGCCTCCTCGAAGCCATCCGCATCCTCGGCCTCCAGAAGAAAACCAGATTCTACCAGGCCTCCACCTCCGAACTCTACGGCCTCGTCCAGGAATCCCCACAAAAGGAATCCACCCCCTTCTACCCACGCAGCCCCTACGCCGTCGCCAAACTCTACGCCTACTGGATCGTCGTCAATTACCGCGAAGCCTACGGCCTCTACGCCTGCAACGGCATCCTCTTCAATCACGAAAGCCCCAGACGCGGCGAAACCTTCGTCACCCGCAAAATCACCCGCGGCCTCGCCCACATCGCCACAGGCCTCGAATCCTGCCTCCACATGGGCAATATCGACTCCCTCCGCGACTGGGGACACGCCCGCGACTACGTCCGCATGCAGTGGCTCATGCTCCAACAGGACCAGCCCGACGACTTCGTCATCGCCACAGGCATCCAATACTCCGTCCGCCAGTTCATCACATGGGCCGCCGAAGAACTCGGCATCACCCTCGCCTTCCAAGGCTCAGGAACCGACGAAACCGCCACCGTCACCAAAGTCACCGGCAACCTCGCCCCTGCCGTCAAACCCGGCGACGTCATCCTCCGCATCGACCCTCGCTACTTCCGCCCCACCGAAGTCGATACCCTCCTCGGCGACCCCTCCAAAGCCAAAGCAAAACTCGGCTGGTCCCCCGAAATCTCCGTCCAGGAAATGTGCCGCGAAATGGTCCTCTCCGACCTCAAAGACGCCCAGAATACCGCCATGCTCAGAAATCATAGGGCGCAGGAATAAAAGGGGCAGGGGTACATGCAGAAGGCCACTCCGGATTAGCTCCCGGAAATCCATCCGCTGGCGCTGATTGCCTGGATCCCGTCCAGGAC
>CAZSDE010000449.1:0-3600 GCA_964605435.1 uncultured Akkermansia sp. | reverse complement strand
TCTGCTGGCCATGCTCGCGGGATTCCTCGTGGTCGCCGTGATGAGCAATCTTCACAGCGGACTTTACCGGATGATCGTGCCGGAGGGAGCTGACCTGCGCCCGGCATGGCTGCCGGAACTGAAGTTCACATGGCGCATTCTCTGCGGAACCCTCGTGACCTTTGCGGTCGCCATGTGCTTCCGCACTCCCGAGGAAGCTGTCCGGCGCGCGGCCCGGGTCCAGTGATGCCTCTCTGTTTTCATGCGCATTGAACTCATCAATACCGGCACCGAACTGCTGCTCGGCAGCACGGTGAACACACACCTTTCATGGCTGGGTCAGCAACTGCTGGCACTCGGCCTGAGAATCGGACGGCAGACCGCCATTCCCGATGGCGATGTCATCCGGGAAGCCCTCGCGGAAACGGTCGGGCGTGCCGACGCCGTCATTGTGACTGGTGGACTGGGCCCGACCAGCGACGACATCACGCGCGAAGTCGCGGCTGACTGGCTGGGCATTCCCCTTGAATGCGACGAGGCTGTCACGGCGCACATTGCGGCCTACATGGCGGAACGCGGACGCCCACTCAACGAGCCATCGCGCCGCCAGGCCATGGTGCCGCGCGGAGCCGAAGTCCTCGCCAATCCCCAGGGAACGGCCCCGGGATTGTACCTGCCACCGCTGCCGGTGCCGGGCCGCGGCCAGTCATCGCCGCATCTCTTTCTGCTGCCGGGACCACCGCGCGAACTCATGCCGATGGTGCGCGACCACCTGCTTCCAAGACTCGCCGCGATGGCCCCGCCGGCTCCCGCCATGCGCAATTTCCATCTGTCCGGACTCGGCGAAACCCAGGTCGCCGAAGCCCTCGAAGCGGAACTGACCGCACTCGGCATCCCGGAAATCGGCTACTGCGCCCGGCCTGGCGAAGTTGTGCTCCGGGTCTTCGGATCGCCCGCCCAGCTGGCTGCCGCGGAAACCATGGTCGCAGCCGCCTTCCCGCAGCACTTCTTTTCCTCGAGCGATGAAACCATGGAGGAAACCGTGGTCGGTCTGCTCGCAAAACTCGGTCAGTGGGTCGCGCTCGCGGAATCGTGCACGGGAGGGTTTGTGGCGCACCGCCTCACGAGTGTGCCCGGTGCTTCCCGCGTGCTCGGCCGTGGCTACGTCACCTATGCCAACGAAGCAAAATCGGAACTGCTCGGTGTCCCGCCGGAAACGATCGCGGTTCATGGCGCGGTGAGTGCTGAAACGGCGGCGGCCATGGCGACGGGTTGCCTGAACGCTTCGCGGGCAGACCATGCGCTTTCGCTCACGGGCATTGCCGGACCCGATGGCGGCACGGCGGAGAAGCCGGTCGGCACGGTCTTCATCGGACTCGCCTCCCGCGGAGCCGCGGAACCGCTGGTGCAGCGCTTTCAGTACCGGGTCGACCGCGCTACTTTCAAGCAGATGGCGTCGCAGGCGGCCCTTGATCTGCTGCGCCGCCGCCTCATCCGCATGATCTGAACCCGCTGCCGCCATGACCCGCGAGACCCTCATCGATGTCCTCGAGAAGATTGCTCTCCTCCTCGAACTGAAGGGCGAGAATCCCTTCAAGATCCGTGCCTACCGGACCGGTGCCGAGGTCGTGCAGAGCCACCCCGGCGATATCGTGGGCATGGCCCGCGAGAATCAGCTCGAGGGCATCAAGGGAATCGGTGAAGCCCTGCGCGACAAACTGCATGAACTCGCCGTGACCGGACGTCTCGGATTCTACGAGAAACTCCGCGCGGAATTCCCGGAGGGCCTCTTTGCACTCTTTGAAGTCCCGGGACTCGGACCGAAGAAGATCGCCGCGCTCCACCGGGAACTCGGCGTCGGTTCCCTCGCCGATCTCAAGCGCGTCTGCGAAGATGGATCAGCCGCTGCCCTCAGCGGATTCGGAGAGAAGACCGTGACGAAGATTCTCGAAGGCATCGCCTTCAATGAACAGCACGCCGGAAGCTTCCGCAGCGACGAAGCCGCCGAGGCCGCGCACGAAATCCTCGAATTCCTCCGCGCCATCCCGGAAACCTCGCGCGCAGAAGTCGCCGGCTCGTTCCGCCGCGGCAAGGAAACCGTCCACGATCTCGATTTTCTGGCGGCCAGCCGCCATCCCACCGCGCTCATGAAGGCCTTCACCACGGCTCTGTTCGTGAGTCAGGTCATTGCCAGCGGCGACACCAAAAGCAGCATCCGGCTGTCCAACGGACTGCAGTGCGACCTCCGGGTGGTGAGCAATGCAGAGTTCCCGTACGCCCTTGTCTACTTCACGGGCAGCAAGGAACACAACATTCAGCTCCGCAGTCGCGCCCTCCGCATGGGCTGGACGCTCAACGAATACCACCTCGCTCCCCATGGCAGCGAAGGGACCCCGGAACCCACCGGCGTTCACGACGAGAAAGATGTCCACCGAGCGCTCGGACTCGACTTCATGCCGCCGGAAATCCGCGAAGGCATGGGAGAAATCGAAGCCGCCGCCTCCGGTTCCCTGCCCAGCCTCATCAGCATCGAAAACCTCCGCGGAACCTTCCACAATCATACCACCGCCAGCGACGGTCACGCCAGCCTCGCAGAAATGGCAGAAGCCGCGCGCGAACTCGGACTCCAGTACCTCGGCATTGCCGATCACAGCAAGGCTTCCTTCCAGGCCAACGGGCTCGACGAAGACCGCCTGCGCGCACAGATCGCGGAAATCCGCGCCCTCAATCAAACCTACGGAAAGGACTTCCGCATCTTCGCAGGCAGTGAAGTTGATATTCTGCGCGATGGCTCTCTGGACTTCGCGGACGACCTTCTCGCGGAACTCGATTATGTGGTCGCCAGTGTCCACAATTCCTTTACGCTCCCGGAGGCGGAGATGACCAAACGCATCATCCGGGCCATTGAAAATCCGCTCGTGACCATGCTCGGCCACCTTACGGGCCGCCTGCTGCTCAAGCGCGATCCCTACGCCGTCGATATTCCCGCCGTCATCGAGGCCTGCGCCGCGACTGGCACCATCATCGAACTCAATGCCAATCCATGGAGGCTCGACATGGACTGGCGCTGGTGGCGGCTCGCGAAGGAAAAGGGGGTCCGCTGTGCCATCAATCCCGATGCCCATTCCGTGCGCGGTCTCGAAGACCTCTGGTTCGGCATCCGCACCGCCCGCAAAGGATGGCTCACAAGGGACGACGTCATCAATTGCCTGCCGCTCGGCAGAATCGAATCAGTCCTCAGCGCGAAACGGCGCCGCTGAGCCTGCGCTTTCCCGCCCGGATCATCAGGGAAAGACGGCAACCCGCCGGCCAAGGCTGCGCTCAAGGGCCGCACGGACCGATTCGTCATCTCCAGACCATTCCTTCAACCCACCGACACTGCGCAGCCAGAAGCCAGCCTCCTGCCGCCGCGGATGATCGGCATCGCCGGCAATCAGGAGCATGCCCGCTGCCGTCACGCCAATCGGACGCTCCCGCAGGTCGCTCAGCAGAACCGTGTAGCCATCAGCCGGAAGGTGACGGTTCCGCAGCAGGGGAACAATGATTCCCGCGTACTCTTTATCATCGGTGATCTCGCAGAGCCGCCGCAGTGCCTCCAGCCGGATACTTGCCGGCACCGAC
>CAZSDE010000448.1:0-3602 GCA_964605435.1 uncultured Akkermansia sp. | reverse complement strand
CTTCGCGGATGTGTTTGAGGCGGCCTTCCATGTCTGGCGGGGGACCTTCGGGGCGGCGGTCGCCGCGTGGGCGCATGGCTTCCTGATTCTTCTTCTGCATGGCGGCCTGGAATTCGCGGATGGCATTATCCGTGCGTTCGCGGGCCGCCTTGCGGACGGCTTCGGCCTCATCCTTTTTGCCGGCTGCTTCGAGTTCCGCGGCTTCCTTCATGGCCTGTTCGGTCTTCTGCTGCATTTTGGTGCGGAAGGCGCGCTGTTCCTGTTCCATGCGTTCGCGCATGGCTTCCGGGCCGGGGACGTCGCGCTTTTCATGCGGGGGTTTTTCCGGCGGTGGACCGTCCGGGCGGTCCTGAGCGCTGGTGGAGGCAAGGCCTGCGGCGAGGGCGAGCAGGAGGGCAGTGGGTTTCATGGGTTTGGCAGGGTTGTGGGTTGATGTGCTGGGTTCTGGGGATGATCGGAGTCAGGGTTTCGCGCCGATGCAGTAGAGGTGGGTGGCGGTGCGGATGTAGAGCCTGCCATCGGCGAGGGCGACGGAGGAACGGACGTCCTTCTGCTCCGCTCCTTCACCCATGCTGCCCGAGAAGACGACCTTCGGCTGGTCACCGGCTTCCATGATGGTGAGCCCGGCGCGCATGTCCTGGAAGTAGATCTTGCCGGCCCCGGCGGCGGGTGAAGATTCGATTTTCGCTCCGCCTTCGATCCGGTGTTCCCAGAGGAGTTTGCCGCTGGCTGGTTCCACGCAGCAGACCGATTTGCGGTCGCTGTTCACGACATAGAAGCGGCCCTTGTAGAAGAGGGGTGTGCTGACGTCGCTGGAGACATCTTCGGTGCCGGTATCGCTTCCACTGACCCATGCATAGTCCTTTTCCTTGAGGAGTCCGCTGCCGCCGGCCTTGATGGCGTAGACCGGAGCACGTTTGGGAGCGCAGGCCAGAATGATGCCGTCGCCAGCCACCGGGCCGGGCACGAGGCGCCAGTGGCCGATCTTTTCCGGGTTCCATGACGGTGTGCGCCAGAGTTCCGCGCCGGTTTTGAGGTCGTGTCCGCTGAGGCAATCGCCCCCGGTGACGAGGAGTTCGCGTTTCCCGTTCCATGTCCATGGCATGGGGGTGCTGAACGATTCACGGCTTTCCGCGATGGCATCGCTCGGGCGGAGCGCCTTCCAGATTTCCTTGCCCGTGGCGGTTTCGACCGCGAGAATGTAGCTGTCGTTAGGGCCATCGGGGTTGCCCTTCTGCTGGCCCCCGAAGGCGAAGGCGCTGTCGCGCTGGAGGACCTGGAAGATCGTCATGCCATCGGTGATGACCGGGCTGGTCGCCGGGGTCCATTGGATCGCATAGGTACCGTAATCCTTCTGCATGTTCCGCTTCCAGAGTTCCTTGCCCTCGAAATCGAAGGCGGCGGTGTCGCCTGTGGCGAAGTGGAAGATGACGGTGGAGCCGTCGGTGGCGGGCGAGGGATTGGCGTAGTTGCTGCGTTCGTCTGCGCTGAAGCCCGATCCGATGGTCCGGCTCCAGAGTTCCTTGCCGGTGACGGCGTCGTAGCAGATGCCGACGAGGGATTTCTCCTTTTCGTTGGTGGTGGTGATGAAGACGCGGCCGCGGGCGACGATGGGGCTGGAGGCGGCCGGGCCGGGCATGGCGGCCTTCCAGAGGGCAGTGGCAGGATCTGCCTTGTCCGGCAGGGAAGTCTCCGCGCTGGAGCCATCGAACTGGGGACCGCGCCAGTTCGGCCAGTCGGCAGCGTGGGCAGCGGCAAGCGAAGCGATCAGGGAGAGAAGAACGGTTTTCATGTCTGCGTGGAAATAACGGTGATGATTGCGGGGTTCACTCAGGGAACTCATCGGGGACGAGTTCGCCGGGTTTGAGCGGACGGACGCTGAGATTGCGGATGGCACCGGTGGTCTGATAGGAAGCAAAGCCGAGCGGCATGCAGCGCTGGATTTCACTGGGGTGCATCGCGAGTGGCTTGTCCTTGATGCCGACCTTGAACTGCTGCTTGCCATTGATGACGGCGCGGATGCATTCCGGGGTCACCTGCAGCGTGAAGCGGTACCAGCGGCCCTTTTTGAATTCATAGCTGCCCGACGTTTCGTTTTCGTTGGCAAAGGCGTGATTGAGCGTGCTGATGCCGACCGTCCAGCCACCCCAGCCACCAGTCACGAGGGTGACGCAGCGGTCCGCTTTACCGACCGGGAAGGTGAGGGCGCAGAAGAAGTCGTTGCCGTCGACGCGCATGCCATCCCATGAGATTTCGTATCCTTCGAGCGGGATGCGTTCCATGGGGCCTTCGTATTTGACGGCGCTCATGGGTTCGCCCGTGCCGAGCACGAGGACACCGGCCTTGCGGGCAGCCTCGGAGAGGGCGGGAGCGGCCGGTGCTTCCTTGTCGGGATCGGTTTCCGCGAGGTCCTTGCGGATTTCCACCTTGGCTGCGGGGCCCGTGTCCTGCTGCTTCCATTCCGACCAATCGCTCACCGTCCATGCGGTCGCTGGCTTGGCGGCTCCTGCGGCTGGTTTGGCGGCAGGCTGCTGCCCGCAGCTGGCGAAGGCAGAGACGAGCAGAAGGGATGTCAGGAGAGTGGGGAATTTCATGCGGATGGAATGCACCGACATTTTCGCCGCTGGCCCATGCTCCCGCCAGCACGGAATCGCGGACAGCCCCAGCCGATTTCTGCGAATTCACTGAATAGCGAGGCGCGTGCTGCGTCACAGAAGACAGAGCCACCCGCTGCCGCTGGCAGATGGGATGACGGCTCCCCAATCGAAACCACTGATTGCCATCCTAACCATGAAATCGTTCCGCTCACTGCTCATTGCCGCGGCTGCGTGCCTGCTCATTCCTGCGTCGGCCGAAGCCGGCTGCCCTACCCGGGTGACCCGCGACCACTGCGGCAACACCCTCTACTGGGAATATGCCTATGCCGGGCGCGACTGGCATGGCTGCCCGCGCTACGAATGGGTCGTCGTGCGCCGCGTCTGTCCACCGCCGGCTCCGGTCTGCCGTCCCGTGCCGAGCTGGCGGGGCAGCTACGGTGCCCATGGCGGCCATTACGGCGGCAGCTATGCACCCCGCTACGATGTCGGTTCCGCCCGTGGCAGCCGCAGCCGTGGTTCTGCCTTTGCGGACCCATACGGCCGCGATCCGTACGGTTTCCGCCGCTAGAGGTGGAATTTCCGCAGGGCGGAATCCAATTCGCGCGAGGTACCGATGTCCATGTAGAGACCGTTCTCGAAGGCGAGTCCCCGCACATTCATTCCTTCGGCGATGGCGGCATTGAAGACGTCTCCGAGGACGATTTCGCGGCTGCCGTACGGATGGTCGATGAGGTACTGATGGAGGAGCGCGGTGAACCGGGCGGACCAGCAGGCACATCCCCACATGTGCGTGAGGCTGGAGGCCGAAGGTTTATCGATGGTGGAGACGACGCGTCCGGAAGCGTCGCATTCCACCATCCCGAACTTGCTGGGGTTATCCGTGCGGAAAAGTCCGAGAGTGAGGTCGGCTCCGTGCCTGCGGTGGTCGCTCACGAGATCGGCGAAGGCGTTCCGTGGTTCCACGATGGTATCCGGCATGCCGAAGATGACATCGGCATCGCCGAT
>CAZSDE010000447.1:390-3604 GCA_964605435.1 uncultured Akkermansia sp. | reverse complement strand
TCGTCCGGGGATGGCATGGGGGCCGAGCGCGGAATGCTCCGCACGATGCCGTCATCGTCCGTGGATTCGTCGGGGAGCCGGTTCATGACGGGGTTCGGGCGGGCTGGGGTTAGGGAGGGCGGTGGCGTGAGTTCAATCCGATCCGCGGAGGATGGCGAGCGGAGGGTGGCTGGCGATGCCGCGGCTGAGGAACATGCCGAGGGCGGCGGTGAGGGCGGCCACGATGAGGATGGCCCATGCGAGTGGCCAGAGGAGGGTGTGAAAAGGAACCTTGAAGACGTAGGTGGCGAGGAGCCATGCGTAGGCGGCGGCCAGCACGGCACCTGTGAGGGCCGCGGTGAAGCCGAGGATTACATATTCCGATACCAGGATGCTGCGGATCTGCTGCCGGGAAGCCCCGAGTGTGCGGAGCGTGACACTTTCCTCGAGGCGGTCGCGCCGTCCCGCGAGGAGGATCGCGACAACGATGATGCAGCCGGTGAGGACTGTGAGGAGCGAGAGGGCACGGATCACCCAGATGCCGCGGTCGAGCAGGTTTTCGAGAATGGCCGTCATGGCCGCGACATCGAATACCGTGATGCCTGGGATTGCTGCGGTGAGGTCGCGCTGGAGAATGGCCGACTGCCGGGTGCCCGACGTGCGGGCTGCGAAGGCCCATGTGTGGTCGAATCCTTCAAGCGCACCTTCCGGGAAGATGACCGGGAAGCTGGCGAACATGTTTTCCCACGCGGCCGTGTGGGTGCGCTTGATGAGGCAGAGGATTTCACGTTCACCCGCGCGGAATGTGATGGTCTGATCGCGTTTGAGTTTCAGCTGGCCAAGAAGACCTTCCTCGAGGGAGATGGGGATGGCGGAACCGGGCGGCGGGGGCGGGCTGGAGCCCATGAGTTCCTTGTTCCATGAGGCGCGGTAGACATTGGTAAGTGACCATCCGGAAGGGCGCTGGTTGCGATCCCTTTCCTGAATCTGGTCGAGCGTCTGTCCATTGAGGGCGGCGAGACTGAGAAGGACAATGGGGGCCGAGCCATCGACGGTGGCTCCGCCGGCTGTCATGAGAGCAATGGTTTTTTCGCGGGCATCCGGAGGAGCGTCCGTGGCGAAGAAGTTAGGTTTTCCGCGGAAGGCATTGCCATCGAAGAAGCCCGTGAGCAGGTGCTGGGCGAGGACTGTGACGAGGACGAGAGCCGAGCCAAGGCCGACGCTCATGAGGAAGAGAGTGGTCTGATTGCGTGGGCGGTGCAGTCCTGCGAGGCCCTGGCGGATGGCAAAGGGCCATGAGGGCCGGACGGCGAGGCGCACCAGTTTCATGAGGACGGTGCCTGTGGCTGCGAGGAGCGCGAGTCCGGCGGCGATGGCGGCGGCGAAGCCGATGCCGACGCGGGGGGCGTCCGGCGGGCTGAGCTGGATGGCGAGCCATGTCAGCGAGGCGGCCACAGCCGGGATGAGGATCCATGCGGCGGGGTCGCGCCATGGGGAAGCACCGCCCGTGATCTGGGCGCGGACGGCCGCCATGGCGGGAACGCGGCGGACGCGGAGGAGTGGCAGGAGAGCAAAGCAGACACAGAGCAGGAAACCGAAACCGAGAGCCATGAAGATGGTCTGCGGAGCCAGTTTCGGGGTCACCGTGACCGGAAGGACGCGGTTGAGGAAAGTGGGAATGGCCCACGCGGCGGCGAGGCCGAGGGCGACGCCGCCGAGCGATCCTGCGAGGCCGAGGCCAAGGCCCTGGATGAGGTAGACCGCGAGGGCGCGGCTGGCGGTGCAGCCGAGGCAGCGGAGCGTGGCTACGGTGGGGATGCGTTCCGAGGCATGCACCTGCATGGCGCTGGCGATGCCCACGCCTCCGAGCACGAGGGCGATGAAGGCCATGAGGCTGAGAAAACTGTAGACGATTTCGAGGATGCGGCGGGCCGACTTCTTGCGTCCGTCCACGGTTTCCGTGCTGATGCCCTCCGAGCGCAGGGCCGAGCGGTGACGGGCCGCAAAATTCTTTTCCACGTCGTAGCCGTCCGGGAAGACGAGCCATGCGCGGTGGAACGTGAAGCCCGAGGCGTCGCGCAGGCCGGTCTGGGGAGCGAGGCTGCGGGCGAAGAAGAGTTCCGGGGCGAAGGCTCCCATGAGCGAGACCTGCGGGGGAGGACGGAGGAACGAGCCGAGCAGCGGGAGTTCGAGCGAACCGATGCGGAGGCGACGGCCGGTTTCGATTTCGAGCGACGCCATGAGGGCGGCGTCGGCCACGAATCCTTCGCCGGCGAGGCAGCGTTGCCATGCGTCCGGCGGGTCGGTTACGGGCGTGCCATGGAATGGGTAATCCGGATCTGCGGCGCGGGCCTGGACGAGGCGGGCAGCCTTGGAATCGACGACGCGGGCCATGGTGGTATAGGCCACTTCGCGCTGGATGCGGGCACCGTCGGCTGCGAGGATCTCGTTGGCGCGATTGGAGAACGGACGTTTGGCATGGACGTAGACATCGCCGCCGAGCATGCCGCGGGCTTCATTTTCGAGGGCGAGCAGGAGGCTGTCGCGCAGTGAGCCGATGGCGACGAGGGCGGCGATGCCGGCCATGATGGAAGCAGAGAAAAGGAGGAGGCGGCGCCTGGATTTCCGGCTGTCGCGCCATGCCATGCGCCAGCACCAGGGAGAGAAGAGAGAGAGGAAAACACGCATGGGTGGCGGATGGGTAAGGGAGGGAAGATGAGTGGGGGCGGGCCCGGAGGCAAGGACAGGTGCGGGGGGCAGGGAAGTGAATGCGTGGGAAAAGCCGGCCAGGTGGCCGCGTAGGAGAGACGGTTCACGGAATGACTGCGATGCGCATGACAAAGTTTCTTCTGCCGATGGTGCTGCTGCTGGCAGCGGCCGGGGACTTGTGTGGCGCAGAGAACTGGGCGCGGCAGAAAGAGCGGCAGCCGTGGCTATGGGAAGCACCGCAGCGGCAGCAGGTGCCCAATGGCCCCGGCCGCACGGACATTGACCGCATGCTGCTGGCGAAACTGCGCGAGAAGCAACTGGAGCCAGCGCCCATGGTGGCTGCCGATGTGTGGCTGCGCCGGGTTTCCTTTGTGCTGACGGGGCTGCCGCCAGATGAAGCGGCGAGGCGGGAATTGCGGGAACGTGATGACGCGGCGGTCCGCGCTGCTTTGGTGGACCGTCTCCTTGCGGGTCCGCATTTCGGAGAGCGCTGGGCGCGGCACTGGATGGATGTGGTGCGGTATGC
>CAZSDE010000447.1:0-380 GCA_964605435.1 uncultured Akkermansia sp. | reverse complement strand
CGGAGTCGCGTGGGCATGAAGACGACTTTCTGATCGCGAATGCCTGGCAGTACCGGGACTATCTGATCCGTGCGTTTGATGCCGATGTGCCGTATGACGTGTTCGTGCGGGAGCATGTCGCCGGGGATCTGCTGGAGGCGCGGCGCGGACCCGGTGGCAGCAACGAATCCGTGCTGGGCACCGGCTGGGCCTTTCTGGGCGAAGAGATTCACAATCCCGTCGACCTGCGGCAGGATGAATGCGAGCGGGTCGACAACAAGATCGATGTGCTCAGCAAGGCCTTTCTGGGGCTGACGGTGGCCTGTGCCCGCTGTCACGATCACAAGTTCGATCCGATTACGCAGCGCGACTATCACGCGCTCAGCGGACTCGTGCTGGGG
>CAZSDE010000446.1:0-3611 GCA_964605435.1 uncultured Akkermansia sp. | reverse complement strand
AAGAAAAAAGAAGCCGCGCCACGAATACCGCACCCTGCCATCCGCGTCCTCCCGCAGAATCCCAGCCTCCACGTTGTAGCGGAACTGACCCTGCAGCTCTCCAGTCATCTTCTCCGCAAGGTCGTCCACCACCATCACCTCGGCCTCCCGCAGCGATTGTCCCTTCTCGCTCTCCAGCCACGCGACATGCCCGGCCACCAGTTCCCTCACCGAAGCAGCCTCCGCCACCTGACGCACCACCACTTCCGGACGCGGCTTCATGGCCGCCGAAAACGGAAAATCCGACGTCACATACTGCCTCCCATCCCCGTAGCGGGTGGTCACGCTCAAATGCGTCACCGCCACCGGACCCTGCTCCTGATAACATACCAGCAGCTGCAGGCGGTCGCTCTCCCGGTAGAAAATCCGCACAAACTGCCGCATCCCCCCAGCCTCCCAGCCGGCATCGTCACCCCGCTCGAAACCCTCGCCCTCCACCTCATCCGTCAGCGCAAGCAGTTCCGGAAAGTCGGACGCCGCAGGGGCCGCACAACGCCCCAGCACCTGCTGCGCGGGCAACCGCAGGGTCCTTACCCGCAGCAGAATCTCCACCCACGGCAGCAGAAACCACATTCCGAGCGCCAGCCCCCCCATCCACGGAGATCCGCCACCAGCATGAAATCCCGCAAGATACGTCGCCGCCAGATAAAGCACCGCCCCCGCCCGCCGCAGCAGCGGAAATTCAAAAGTGCGGAGCCCATGGCCCGCCAGCCATACACCTGCCACAACAAGAAATGCCTGCATGTCACCGACGCTTGCCACGCCCCACACGCGCGGTCAACGCCTCGCTCGCTCAGTCGGCAAAAAGAAACTCGCTCGTGCACAGCAGCACCTGCGCATACGCCTCCCACGCCGATAGCCCGGGCCCGCCGAAATCACGCGCCGCATCAGCCAGTTCCACTCCGCTGACCTCATCCACCACCCGCGGTGCCCAGCCAAAACTGTCGGAATGATCATGGCCCTGCCGGTCCACCGCATAATCAAGAGTGTCCCCCGGCTCCACCGCCACGGAAGCCACCGAAGCTTCCACCTCCCCTCCCCCAGGCACTTTCGCCTCCCACAGAATCCCCAGACGCGAATGCCGGATGACTGCCCGGACCCCGTCGCTCTCCTTCGCCTTCACAACCACCCTTCCACTCAGCCTCACTTTTCCAGCCTCCGCCACATTCCAGCGCCGCACCGCCGCGTCGGCACCGGGATGACCACCCTCGCGCTGCAGCATCACCCAGCCGGCTTCCGGGTCGGGCAGATCCCCGGAAACAGACCACCGCCCGTTCCCATGCCAGGAAAAGGGAACGAACGCGAGCGATTCCCCCTCCCAGCGACCCCGGCCATACTGCCATCGTGTCCCGCTCTGCCGGGGCTCGCCCTGCAGGGCCTCCACCGCCGCCAGCTGCACCGCCATTTCCCCCCCATCGGGCTCACGCTGCAGCACCCGTCGGAACAATTCCCTCACCCGCCCGGCAGCATCGGTCACTCCCGCCGCATCCACCGCCGCCACCACCCGCCGCGCCTGCGCCTGCACAAACGGATTGTTCATCAGATAAAGCGACTGCTGCGGCACGGTGGTCTCAAACCGCCGCGGAGCCGTGTTGTCGGGCCCCGCAAAATCAAAGGTCCGGAAGGTTCCCGGCAGATTCTGACGGTCAATGAATCCATACACCGCCCTCCGGTGCGTGTACGGCTCCGCCAGCAGATCGACGGATCGTCCATGCATCGCCGGGTCCAACCCACCGCACACCTCCACCAGGCTGTCGCGCAGCGCCTCGAAATCCAGCCGCTGACGGTTCTGACGCCAGTGCAGGCGGTTCTCCGGATCGCGTGCCGCCGCATCGGCACGCTCCACCGATTCCTGCCGCCATGCCCGCGACAGCAGCACGCTGCGCAGAAATTTCTTGAGCGACCACCCCTGCTCCATGAAACTCGCCGCCGCCCAGTCGAGCAGCTCAGGCTGCACCGGAGGAGCTGTCCTCACCCCGAAGTCACCCACCGCATCCACCAGCGGCACCCCGAACAGCCGCCCCCATACCCGATTCACGAAAACCCTCGCCGTCAGCGGGTTGTCCCGCGAAGCAATGGCACGCGCCAACTGCAGCCGGCCACTGCCCTCAGTCAGCGGCTGCGGCTCGCCTTCACTCAGACAGGACAGAAAGCGGCGCTCCACCCTCGGTCCGGGACGCCCCGGATTGCCCCGGATGAATACCACCGGCTCGGAGGCCTTCGCACGGTCCACCAGCACCATCGCCCGCGGCGGCGCCGCCGGACTCGTCGCCTTGAATTTCTCGGTCTCCTGACGCAGCCCATTAAGGGCCTCCCGGTGCTTCCGGTTGTAGCCGGACTCCAGATCCGCTGCCGTGAGCGACCGCAAAGGCTCCGCCGCCGCCGGCTCGCCCATCCCCCCGGACCGCAGCCACTGACGCCAGCGCGCCAGCACCACGGGGTTAAGGTCACGACCACGCGCAAACTCCCGCAGTTCCTGACCTTCCCGTTCCCCTGCCTCCTCCACGGCCGCCGCATACCTGGCGGCCACGCCCGGTTGGAAAATCTCACGCAGCCGCTCCTCACGGTACTGCTGCTCCTTGGCCTGCCGCTCGGCCACGCCTTTCTCAAAGGCCTCCAGCTCAGGCGTCCGCTCCGCCGCCCCGATCTCAGGCTTCTCAGCCGGCTCCTCGCTGTTCGCAAAGACGCCGTAGAGGGCATAGTAATCACTGATCGGCACAGGATCAAACTTGTGATCGTGACACCGCGCACAACCCACCGTGAGCGCCTGCGTTCCCCGGAAAACCACGTCCAGCCGGTCATCAATGATGTCGTGCTGATTGTTCAGAAACCTCCGCCCAAGCGTCAGAAATCCCATCGCCGCCAGATCGGCAGGCCGCTCGGCCGGCACCAACCGGTCGGCCGCAATCTGCAGTTCCAGAAAGCGATCGTACGGCGTGTCCTCGTTAAAGGCCCGGATCAGCCAGTCGCGGTACGTGTAGGCATAGGCATACCTCCGCTCCTCCTGGAACACATACCCCTTCGTGTCCGCATAGCGCGCAATGTCCATCCAGTGCCGCGCCCAGCGCTCGCCGAACCGCGGCGACGCCAGCATCGCGTCCACCCGCCGCTCCCACGCATCCTCCGCACCATCCGCCACAAATTCCTGAACTTCCCGCCAACCCGGCGGCACCCCGTGCAGCAGCACCGACGCACGCTTCAGCAGCACCGACCGCGACGCCTCACCCGACGGCAGAATCCCCTCGGCCAGCAGGCGCTTCGCCACCAGACGGTCAAGCGGATGCCCGCGCCATCCGGCCAGTTCGTCCGGCAATTCCTCCGGCCCCGGAACCGCAGGCATCTTCACCTTCTGGAACGCCCAGTGCCGCCGCCACGCTTCCTCCCGCACCGCCTCCCCACCACCCTCAGGCCACGGCATCCCGTCCCGCAGCCACTGCTCAACCGCCGCCACGGCCTCGCCGGACAGCTTCTGCCCCTCGCGCGGCATCGCCTCCACCCCCGCCTCATGCCGCAGCGCCTTGAGTACCCGGCTCGACCCCACATCGTCCAGATTCACCACCGGTCCATAGTCG